>NZ_JAKMRK010000020.1:0-13154 GCF_025772045.1 Campylobacter sp. IFREMER_LSEM_CL1890
CACTTAGAAAATACACTCTAGTAGCTAAATCTTTAAAAGCTTTAGAGTGGATTAGACCTTGACAAGCTTTAGATTTTGAAGTGCTTGCAAATTCACTTTGACTAAAAGCATTTAAAGCCTCATCTAATTGAGTTTTTATGCTTTGATTTTTAGGATCTTTCAAAGCTTGATTTTTTAAATCTGCTATATTTTGGACTTTGCTTTTTTGAGCATTATCTACCATAAGTGCTAAAAGCAAAACACTTTCTTTATCTACAAAAAGCACTTTAAAACATTGCTCATCATTTCCTACACTAAAATCAAGTTCTTTGGTGGAATTTTGCAAATTTGATAAGTCTTCATTTTTTATATTTGTTACATTGCTCATTAAAGCTATATTTGAAAGACTTTCATTTTTTAATATATAAGCACTTATATCATTAATAAAAATTTTTAAATTTCCCAAAGCTTGAACTACACTTGCCTCATCTTTACTTGTGCTAAATTTTGGCAGAGCAACCGCAGCTAAAACTCCAAGTATAATTACTACAAACACAAGCTCTATAATAGTAAAAGCTTTTTTCATAATATGCCTTGTAAGTTTTTTACCTTAGGCTTTATAAGATCATCTTCTATATTTACAAATTCTTTACGCTCATAAGCCTCACAAGCTGCCCTTGCTATCATCAAAGCATTATCCGAACAATACTCAAGCGGAGCTAGCAAAAGCTCACATTGATAACTTTGACATAAATGCTCTATTTGACTTCTTAAGCTTAAATTTGCACTAGCTCCGCCTACTATACCAAAGCGTTTAAATTTATACTCTTTAAAAATTTTTTCTAACTTGTTTAAAATATGAGCTATGGCTGCTTTTTGAAATGCAAAGGCAATTTTACTTTTACGCTCCAAACTTAATTCTTCTTTTAAAATTTCCAAACGCACTTGGTTTTTAAGTCCTGAAAAACTATAAGCTAAATCTTTAGAATGAAGCAAGGGTATGCTAAATTCTAAATCATTTTCTTTTACATTTTTAGCTAAATTTTCTATGATAGCTCCGCCAGGATAGCCAAGATCCATCATTTTTGCTACTTTATCAAAGCTTTCTCCAAAACTATCATCGGTTGTTCTTGCTAATTCTGTGATTTTACCTTGCTCATTAATAAAAAGCACCATAGTATGCCCACCACTTACAAGCAATACACCCATATCAAAATTAGCTTTTTTATCTAAAAACATAGAATAAATATGCCCTTTTAGATGATTAATCGCAATGAGCGGTAAATTTAAACTAATAGCAAGCATTTTAGCCATAGCTACCCCACCTATCAAACTCACACTAAGGCCAGGTTCATTTGTAACTGCTATGGCACAAAGTTTATCAAAGTATTTTTGGCATCTTTTTAAAATCTTAGGTAAAGCTTCACTATGTAATCTTGCGGCAAGCTCGGGCACCACCCCTCCATAAGCACTATGGGCATTTTCTTGAGAAATTTTTGTATGAAAGATACACTCAAAGCTATTTTTATTAATGATAGCAATAGAACTATCATCACAAGAACTTTCTATGGCAAGAATCAAATCTCTCATTGAAATTCCACTAAAATCATACCGATAAATTTGTCTTTTTGTTCTGCTTTTTCTATGGCTTTTGCAGGTATATTTGCTTTTTTAATTTCTTTAAAATTAGTCTTTCTTTCTAAAACTTGATCGGCTAAATTTGCATTCTTTAGCTCATAAAATTCTACTCTGTAAATTTTTCTTTTTTTATCCAAAGAATAACGGCTCTGCATTTGATTTTTGCTTATAACAATATCACTTTCATCAACACCTCTATCAAAACCTATAACATTAACTCTTACACCTGCTATAGAAGGTATTTTAAAATTATCTTTTACCATAATTTTTTGAGCAAAATTTGTTTGTATATTTTTTCCATCTACTATCACTTCAACACTATCTAGAGCATTTGAAAATTCAAAATATTCAGGATACAATCTTGTTTGCAAGCGATTGCCATAATTGATTGAATATGAGTTAGCATTGGAAATTACTGCAGTAATCTCATTACTTGCTTCATAATTTAAAGCTTGATTAATAGGAAAAGGTAAAAAATTTATAGCACTAGCAGGTTTATCAAGATAAAGTAAAATTTTATCATTAAAAAGTTTTACCTCTAAAGGCTTTTCAATAGCTCTATAAACTCCATTTGGAGTTAAATCGAAAGTTCTTTGAAATTCTATATTTGCCTTTTTTAGATAATACTCCACCGCCAAAAGATGATAATATACTCTTAAATGCGTTGGTAAATTTTTGCTCGCTTCATTAGCAAAGGCTGCTTTGTGATTTGACACCACAAAATAAGTTAAAGCCTTTAGCATATCTTTATCATTGCTTTCTTGGGTTTTAGTGTTTTTTAGATGATATTGATGTTCTTCTTTAACTAAAGCTTTATTGATATTTTCCACTGCCTCTTTAGCAATATTTTCCAAATCTGCATATTTAGTAGAATTTATCTCACTTTGATCAATAATACTAGTATTGCCCCAGCGATTTGGATTTTTATCTTTGCTTTCATATTGAGGTCTATAAAATCCACTTCCATCGTGCAAATTTATAACCATATTTACCTCAGGTTCCAAAATAAGCTTTTTTATGCGCTCTATAGTGTGAAAATCAGGATCGTTTTCATCTATATGGGCAAATTTTCTATTTAAATCTCCAAAATTTCCTCTATTTCTAGCAATAATACTTTCAAAAGCTAAATTTGGTGCGACAATAATTTTACCTTTAGTGATATTATAATCACTCAAAAGCAAACTAGCTGCATGAAACCCACCTGGCTCGTCTCCTTGTATACCTCCAAGGATTAAAACCGTATTATTATCATTTAAACTTTTTCCATTTTCTTTAACGCTAAACTCTAAAGCAAAAACCACATTTATAAAAATCAAAATACTTAAAAAATATCTCACTTCATTTCCTTATCTAAATAAAGCCTAACTTGCTTATCATACTCAAAAACATCTTCAATTTGGTTAATCTTTGGCACACCAAAATAATCCAATGCTTTAAAAATACCCTTGGCTATGTCTAAAAACTGCGCTTTTTGGGCTAAAAATTGATACACCATATATTCATTTGCACTATTTATAATCACACCCAAGTCAGGCTTTTTCAAAAGCTCATCTTTAAGTGAAAATATAGGATATTTTTTTAAACTAATTTTTTCAAATTTTAAACTTGGCATAGCTAACAAATCCAAATTTTCTATAAAGCTTTGATCATGCTCATCTAAAATCGCTTGAGCTATAGACAAACGCATATTTGCATGAGAAAAATATGCACTCATACCACCATCTTTAAATTCACATAAAGCATGCACTAAAGACTTTCTTTCTATCAAAGCATCTATTTGTTTAATACCATAAAGATGATAAGCTTCGATGATTTCAAAAAGTTTATTACACATGCTAGCACTATCTATGGTGATCTTAGCTCCCATGCTCCAATTGGGGTGCCTAAGGGCTTCTTTTACGCTAACATTTTTTAAATCTTTGATTTTATAATTATAAAAGGCCCCGCCACTTGCTGTGATAAAAAGTTTTTTAATATCTTTTCTTTTATCTATCAAGCACTTTAGTGCTGCATGTTCGCTATCTATGGCCTTAATCTTAGAAGTGTCAAAAAATTTCCCTGCTACTACTAAGCTTTCTTTGTTTGCCAAGGCTAAAATTTTACCAAGCTTTTGCACCATAAGACTTGAACTTAAGCCTGCAAAACCTACTATAGCATTTACCACTAAAGAACTTTTGCACTCAGCTATCATCGCTTTTAAACCCTCTTGACCACAAAAAATCCTATCATGATCAACTAAGGTTTTATCTTTTTCATCTTGTATACATACAAATTTAGGCTTAAAAAGAGCTATTTGCTCATTTAAAAGCTTGATATTTTTACCACAAGATAAGGCTTCTATGTTTATGTTTTTTTCTTTAGCAATAAAAAGAGTATTAACTCCTATACTTCCCGTGCTTCCAAGTACGATCATACTAAAGTTGCCATTGCAAATGCTGCAATGATAACAGCATCAATTCTATCTAAAACTCCCCCATGCCCTGGGATTAAATTACCACTATCTTTAATACCTGCTTGTCTTTTAAAATAACTCTCAAGTAAATCCCCTATCACAGCAAAAATAGCTACAATTAAAGATATATAAATACTTTTTACCAAGCTAAATTCAAAAGAGCCTATGATGGTTCCTAAAATCCCCGCACAAACAATGCCACCTACAACACCTTCTAAGGTTTTATTTGGACTTGTTAGAGAAAAAGCTCTCTCGCCAATTAGTTTTCCTATAAAATACGCCCCACTATCGCAAGCAACGACAATCACTATAAGCCAAAATAATACAAACATACCCTCATAACTTAATACTTGATAAAGCATTAAAATAGGCAAAGTAGGATATATATAAGGCATAAGTTCATTTAAATTTTCACTTTTTTTATAAACTAAATATCCTAAAATCAAAATCAAAGCCAAGAGGCCTATAAAGAAAGGTTTATCTAAAAATGCTCCTATTGCAAAAACACACAAAGCCACAAAAACACTTGCATGTTTGCTTTTAAACATAGTTTTTGCTTCATTAAATGCCAAAAACAATAAAACACCAAAAATCGCAAAATTAATCAAAAAATTATCCACCAAAGCAACAACAGCTATCACAGCTATCATCACAATAGCACTAAGAATTCTTGTCTTTGAAAACATTTTTATCCTTTCTATATACTTAAATCAAGCAAATGAGAACTTTTTTTAACTACTTCTTGCCCCTCTTGTTCATCTTCATCTTCTTGCTCTTGTTCTTGATGATGTTTAGAATGCTTTTTTTCTTCCTCTTGCCTTTCTTTTACTTCATCACTTACTTCATGAGTTTGATTAACTTTTTCAAGTTTTTCAACCGCCTTTTCTTTTGCTTGAAATTCACTCATATTTACCAAAGTTGCAAAAGAATCTTTTGCCAATTCATTACTAGCTTGTGCTGAATGTACTGGTGCATTTTGGTTAGCAAAATGAATACCACCTATGGGACTTATAGGCATACTTACTCCTTTAAAACGCTTAAAGTCTTATAATTTGTATAATTTACAAAAGCCTTTTCTTTTATTTTTACAAAATTCTTACTAGTATAATCGACCAAATAAACTCCAGAACTTAGCTTGGAAAATTCCACACAAAGCTTTGCTGCAAATTCTAGCACTAATTGACTTATTTTTAATTTATTTGAAGTAATGATCACATGTGCACTAGGATAATCTTTTACATGCAGCCAAATATCATCTTTTTTAGCTATTTTTAATAAATACTCATTAGCTTTTTCATTGCGTCCTACGCTGATTTTAAACTCATCAAAATAAAAGCTACTAACCCCTGCATTTAGTTCCTCTTTTTTTGTTTTTTTCGTTTTTTTAGGCATTAAAACTTCTAATTCTCTCAAAGAGGTGCTTTTAGCAATTAAGTCTTTTAAATTTATTAGAAAATCAAGTTTTTCACTTAAAATTTCTCTTTCTATATTGATATTTTTAGCCTTTTGTTTTAGCTTTTTAGCCATTTTATAAAATTCATTCGCACTGTTTTTAGGAGTATCTTCGAGCTTAAAAGCAAGCTCATTTGCATTAAAATCTTGTAAAATAAATTCTCTTTGATAATCTTTTAAAGAATTTAAATTAGCAAACAAAACATCTGCTTTTTGGCTTAATTCTTGAGCTTTTTTTAATAAATTACTTTCTTGCTCTAAATTTTCTATACTCTCTTTAAGAGTAAAGATTTTTTTATCTATATTTAAAAGTTTATTTTCTTTTATATCTTTTAGGCGATCTTGCTGTAACTTTTTAGCACTTTCTTTAAAATACACATTAAAATCATCAATCTTTACAAATTCTTCTTTGATCTCATAAGCTTTTAAAGCTTGGAGTTTTTCGCCTATTTTTACAACGCGGTAGCTTTTATCTATATGACGCAAAGCTTCTATAATAATATCATCAGTGTCTGTGATGATTACATTAGTGTTTTTTCCTGTAAATTCAAAATAAATCTTAGCCCCATAAGCTTTATAAGATTTTTCCGATAAAACTTCAAAAGATAAAATTCTATTATTTTCTAATACTTCTAAATTTAAAATCTTTGCGTTAGAGAAGTATTTTTTTAGCATAAAATCAAAAGGTGCATTATAGACTTTTGCTTGGAGTTTATCTTGGTAAATTCCACTTTTTCCACGCGTTAAGTCTAGTATAAAAGCTTGATGGTCTAAGCTAAGCTCTAAGATATTATCATCAAGGCGTTTGAGATAATTTAGTCTTTGAAATTGTTTAAAATAATCTTTTATTTGTATTAAATCTGTATATTTCATAAATGTATTATAAAATATTTTGATGAATTTATGAGGTTTTTATGAGTGAAAAAATTCCCTATCCTTGTGTGATTTTATGTGGTGGAAAATCTTCGCGTATGGGAGAAGATAAAAGCTTATTACAAGTAGATAATAAAAACTTAACTCTTTATCAATATGAAAAAATGTCAAGGATTTTTAATCAAGTTTTTATTAGCAGCAAAAAAGATAAATTTCATCAAAAAAACTTAGCACTTATTTTAGATGAGGATTTAAACAACTACTCTCCACTCATTGCCTTAAATTCCATACTTAAACATTTTAAAAATACCTATGTATTTATCCTTAGCGTGGATACTCCAAACATAAACAAAGAAAGTTTTTACAATCTTTTTGATCATCTAAAATCACAAAATATACTCTTAGCAAGCACAAAAAAACACAAGCATTATTTATGTGGATTTTATCATAGTAGGAATTTTGAAAAAACTTTGCAATTTTTACAAGAAAACAATCACAAATTAGCCCTTTTTTGTGATACAATGAAAGCAGAATTTATAGAATTTGAAGATGATAATGAGTTTATAAATTTAAATTATTTTAAAGAATATAAAAAGTGGCTTCATGAAAAAGACAATTCTACCCATAGTATGTGCTTTTAGTGCTTTAGCAAATGAGGATTTATTCAATCAAGCCTTAGAATATGAAAATCAAGGTAAGTACAAAAAAGCTATGCAAATTTATAAAAGCTTAGCTTTAAAAGAAAAACAAAAAGAAGCAAGTTTAGAAAAGTCTTTTAATTTTGAGCAAAATACATCCAAAGAGAAAAAATTAGATGATATTAATCCAAAAAATGAAGCTTTAGCAAACTACCTTGGCACAGAAAAATCATACAATCCCTTTGGTATTAGCACGCATAATCTTAGCTATTTTATGCCTGTTTCTTATAGTTTTAGCAAGAGAGATTATAAAAGCACTGAAACTAAATTTCAAGTAAGCCTTAAAAAAACTCTTTTTGAAAATCTTTTGGGTTTAAATGAAAGTTATAACATAGGCTATACACAAATTTCATGGTGGCAACTTTATAAACATTCTGCTCCTTTTAGAGAAACAAACTATTTACCTGAATTTTTTATCAACTTTCCTATAAGCGGATATGGTGCTTTTGAGAATTTAAAAGATGTACGCATAGGCTTATTACATGAATCTAACGGGCAAAATGATCCAAAATCAAGATCATGGAATAGAATTTATCTAAGCAATGCATGGTTTTTTGGCGATTTTATGTTCATACCTAGAGTTTGGCTAAGAATTCCTGAAAAAAGTTCAGAAGATGATAATCCTGACATAGAAAAATATTTAGGTAATTTTGATATTAATCTTGCTTATACCCAAGATGATTATTTTATCAATATATTGTGGCGTAATAATTTAAATTTTGCTAATAACCGCGGTGCAGTAGAAATAAGCGGAGCTTATAAAATTTCTAACAATGGCTTATATATTTACACTCAGTATTTTAACGGATACGGTGAGAGTCTTATTGAGTATAATAAATCTTCAAGCAGACTTTCAAGTGGAATATTGTTAATGTATTAAAATGGAAAAATTTTGCTTTATTAAGTTTATTATTAATAATGAAAAGTCTTTTAAAAGATTGTGCGATTTGTTTAATTATATCAAAATCTTAAAAGATGAGAATTTACAAATAGAAGATTTATACACAGATAAAAGTATATATAATTTTTACAGCAAAAAAGAATTAGAATATTTCTCAAGCAAAGATTGTTGGGAGTTTGATGATATTTTTGACTGCATAGGAAATGGAGAATACTATTTTCACTCCATAGAAAAAATAGAGGAAAATATCGCCAAATTATATTTTTACCCCATTTCTTTTCCTTATGGTGGAGTTGAACCTATAATCGAGTTTATAAAATCATTTCAAATGAAAATTCTTACAATTGATTGTGGTTATATGGAAGAATTTGAATATTAAAAGCCTTTTTAGACTTTTAATATTTTAAATTAAGAAAAATGCTATAACACTACCCAAGATAAGCAAAGAGCCATTAAAGCATAAAAAGGTTGGTATACAAGTATCTTTTATATGATCACCTTGCTTATCTGCATTAAGCCCTACACTCACTCCCAAAGTCGTTTCACTAGCAGGTGATCCTGCATCGCCCAAAGCTCCAGCAACACCGATGATAAAAATAATTGCAGCAGGTGAAAAACCAAGTTCTATACATATAGGACAAAATAAGGCGGCGATGATAGGAATAGTACCAAAAGAACTGCCTATACCTATAGTGATTAAAAGACCTATAGCTAGCATAATAAAAATAGCTAAAAAGTGACTTTGCTCCATAAAAGGCACGCTTGTTTTTACAAGCTCAGCTATACCTCCACTTTGTTTTAAAACCTCTCCATATCCTGAAGCAACAAGCATTACAAAAGCTATATAACCCATGATTTTAAGCCCATCATCAAAAACTAAATTAACTTTGTTATACTCTACTCCACCCAAAATCACCATCAATACAAAACCTAAAAGCCCTGATAAAGGTAAATTGTGCGTTAAAATTTGTAAAATCAAAGTCAATCCAAGGCCAGCTAAAACTCCCCATTCTTTTTTACTCATTTTTAGATTTTCAAAATCCATTTTGGCAATTTGTTCTTCTTGATATTCTCTTGGCTTAGCATAAAACACAAACACAGCCAAAAATAAACCAACTAACATACAAATAGCCGCAAAAGCCATAGTTTGAGAAACTTCTCCTAGACTAATTTGCACCCCATTTGAATTTAAATTATCCACAAGCAAAGTTTGAAAAATAAGCCCAAAACCTAAAGGCACCACCATATAAGGTGTGGTAAGTCCAAATGTTAGCGCACAAGCTATAGCTCTACGATCTATTTTTAATTTATTAAAAAGTTTCAACAAAGGTGGAATTAACAAAGGTACAAAAGCTACATGGATAGGGATTAAATTTTGCGAAAAACAAGCAATAAGTGCCAAAGAAAGTATAAGTAAGTATTTTTTATGTGAAATATAATGCGAAACTATTTTAATCAAATATGCTGTTAGATTAGTTTTTGATATAGCAGCGGCTACCGCTCCAAGCAAAATATAACTTAGTGCTGTTTGCAAATTCCCTTGCATACCATCGATTAAAACTTTCATAGAATCCATCATTGCTTGCGGAAGTTGGGTAAAAAAATCCACCAAACTTAAATGCTCCATATGCATAAATTTAGACCAAATGCCTACAAAAAGTCCAGAAAGCAAAACACTAAGCAAAACATTAAACCTAAAAAAACACAAAAGCGTCATTAACAAAACGCCTATAAATACCGGATTAATTAAAAGCATTACATTCCTTAAATCAAAATAATTGCACATTTTAAATAATTTTCTTTAAAATACTATTTAAGTTTAAAAAATTTAAGCAAAAATTGCAAAATAAAAGCATAAAATGATAGTTTTTACTTTAAAAAAGGATACAAATGAGAAGTGACGCGATCAAAAAAGGACACTTAAAAGCACCAAATCGCTCTTTACTTAGAGCATGTGGCTTAAATGATGAAGATTTTAATAAGCCTTTTATAGGTGTGGCAAATAGCTATATAGATATCATCCCGGGACATTTTTTCTTAAATGAATATGCAAAAATCATTAAAGATGAAATCCGAAAAAATGGCTGTATTCCTTTTGAATTTAACACCATAGGTGTTGATGATGGTATAGCTATGGGGCATGATGGTATGCTTTATTCTTTACCAAGTCGTGAAATCATCGCAAACTCTATTGAAACAGTGATGAATGCACACCAACTTGATGCACTAATTTGTATCCCAAATTGTGATAAAATTACTCCAGGTATGCTCATGGGGGCTTTAAGAGTTAATGTGCCGACTATTTTCGTTAGTGGTGGACCTATGAAAGCAGGAGTAAATAAACATGGAGAAAAAATCAGTCTAAGTTCTGTTTTTGAAGCAGTGGGAGCTTATGAGGCTAAAAAAATCGATGAAGACGATTTAAAAGATATAGAATGCAAAGCTTGTCCTAGCGGTGGATCTTGCTCGGGTATGTTTACTGCAAATTCTATGAATACTTTATGCGAGGCTATGGGTATAGCACTAGAAGGAAATGGAACTATTTTAGCACTTAGCAAAGAAAGAGAAGAACTTTTAAGAAAAGCTGCGCGTAGAATTTGTGAAATTGCACTAGATGAGCGTTTTAAAATTCGCAATATTATTACTAAAAAGTCCATTAACAATGCTTTAGTTGTTGATATGGCTATGGGTGGAAGCTCAAATACTATCTTACATATGCTTGCTATTACTTATGAAGCAGGTGTAAATTTGGATATAAAAGAGCTCAATCACATCAGCGCTAATGTGGCCCATATAGCCAAAATCGCTCCATCTTTAAACACAATATATATGGAAGATATACACAAAGCAGGTGGAGTAAGTGCAGTAATAGCTGAAATAGCCAAAAAACCAGGCCATATTTTAGAACTTGACACTCTAGATATTAGTGGAAAAACTTTAAAAGAGCGCATTGAGAATGCTGATATTAAAGATGAAAACATCATAAGAAAAATAGACAATGCCTATTCAAATGTAGGTGGGCTTGCTATACTTTTTGGGAATTTAGCTGAGCAAGGCTGTGTGATAAAAACTGCAGGTATTATGGGCGAGCGTAAATTCAAAGGAAAAGCGGTTTGTTTTAACTCTCAAGAAGAAGCTATTAAAGGCATTATAAAAGGTAAAGTTAAAGAAGGCGATGTGTGCGTGATACGCTATGAAGGACCAAAAGGTGGACCTGGCATGCAAGAAATGCTTAGTCCGACTTCATTACTCACGGGCATGGGGCTTGGTGCTAAAGTTGCACTTATAACAGATGGTCGTTTTAGCGGAGCTACAAGAGGACTTAGCATAGGCCATATTTCTCCTGAGGCTGCAGAAGGTGGACTTATAGCGCTTTTAAAAGATGGTGATGAGATAGAAATTGATGTAGATACCTACAGCATCAATGCAAATTTAGCCCAAGATGAAATTGCTAAACGCAAAGCAAATTTTAAAATGCCTTATAAGCAAATAAATTCAAGATGGCTTAAAATGTATCAAAAGCTTGTTAGTAATGCTAGCAAAGGCGGGGTTTTAGACTTAGAATAATTTTCTTAATTTCTTAAAGAAATTAAGAAATATCTTTTTAAATGTAAAACAAAATATGAAAAATTATGTTAAAGTGGCCGGGAGAAAGGGATTCGAACCCCTGGAGGTGTGACCCTCAACGGTTTTCAAGACCGCCGCTTTCGACCACTCAGCCATCTCCCGTATAAAGAATAAAAATATCAAGTATTAACATCGCATTGGAGGCGACATCCGGATTCGAACCGGAGATCAAGGCTTTGCAGGCCCATGCCTTACCGCTTGGCTATGTCGCCTTGAGTTACCAAAAAGTGGTGCCCGAGGCCGGACTTGAACCGGCACGGAAGAAAAATTCCGAGGGATTTTAAGTCCCTTGTGTCTACCAATTCCACCACCCGGGCGGGTGATAATGGAGCGGGAAACGAGATTCGAACTCGCGACCCCAACCTTGGCAAGGTTGTGCTCTACCCCTGAGCTATTCCCGCATTAAAGTTGAAATTATATCAAACTAATCTTAAATATATATAAAAATTATTTTTATTATAAATTAATAAAAAAATTATTTTTTTATAATATAATTCCGTAAATACAATAAACTTTTTAAAATATAATGATAAAGTTAGATATAAAATTATTATATTTTAAAATATAAGGTAAAATCAAAAACAAGGAGAACACAAAAATAATGTTAAAATTGAATGTATCAGGCAAAATGACTTCAATAGTTGGACTATTAATTATCACCATATTAAGTATAGTTAGTATTTTGGGTTATTTTCAAACCAAAAACAATACTTTTGAACTCATAAAAGATGTTCAATTAAAAACAATGGATGATGTAACTCTAACTTTTAATAATTATGGTCAAAGCAAAAGAAATGCTATAAATACTTTAGCAAGCGAACTCTCTAAAGCACCATTAGATGATAGAGAACAGATTTTATCGCTTATTTCATCTTTTCAAAAAGCTTTTAATTTTCAACTAACTTTTTTTGGAATTGAAGAGTTAAATGGTGTATTTTTATCAAATGGAAAATTTTTAAATCCTGAAAATGGATTTAATTTACAAAATAGTATTTGGTATACTCAAGCAAAACAAGCAAAAACAGTTATTACAACTAATCCTTATAAATCATCAACAGATAATACCGTTACCATGACATATGCTGCACCTGTATACAAAAATGGAAAATTTATAGGTGTTGTTGGTGGCGATTATGCATTAAGTTCTTTTTCTAAAGATGTATTAGCTTTTGGTAGATCTGCTACTACTTATGCGGTAGTATACAACAATGAAGGTGAAATAATGTTTCACGAAAATCAAGATAAAATACTAACAAAAGACCAATTAGGCATAAATATATCAAAAATTATAAACACAAATCCGTCATACTATTTAGATCCAGATAATAGAGACTCTTTATTTCAAGTTCAAGATGATAAAAATACATTATATGAAGTAATGTGTAATTCTACCATAAATCAAAATTTTAAAGTTTGTACAATTACAGAAAATCGTGCTTATACAAATCCTATTAAAAAAGCCTTATCTGCTCAAATTATAGTAGGTTTAATAGCAATAGCAGTCGCTCTACTTGTGGTTAAACTTGTAATCCAA
>NZ_JAKMRK010000021.1:0-11319 GCF_025772045.1 Campylobacter sp. IFREMER_LSEM_CL1890
GATTTTATGGTTAATATGAGTGATATAAAAACTATATTTAGTAATATAGGCAGAAATGATATTGATGAAAATGTTGATGATTTGTTTGAAAAAAAAATAATGGATAGTATTGCTATAATGGATTTAGTTGGTGCAATAGAAGATTTTTATGGTATAGAGATTGATTTTGATTATTTGGAGTATGATAATTTTAAAAATTTATTTACCATACAAAATATGATTGAGAGTATTTTATCAAATGAATAATTCTAGTCGCAAAAATATTGTGTGCTTTGGTACTTGCGATATGCTATGGAATGGTGGATTTATTGCAGGTATGAAAGAATTTGGTGCCAATGTAACTACATTTGGGTTTTCCAATATATCAGCTGGTTCTCATATATATAATTTAAAAAGAACAAAAAATGCGAATATTTTAAAAAATGCAGATCTAATTGTGTTGGGAATTTCAGAAGAACAAGGTGTAGACGAAGTCTATAAAAATAATATTCGGAATTTTCAATGGTTGTATAGAGAATTATATGAACTCCAAAAAAAAGTTGTTGTAGTTATATGGCATTATTATCAAATGTATTCAAATAGGTATGCAAATTTTCATCAAAGCCAATGTGCTTTTTATGGTTTTAATCTTATAGATGTTCATCAATATTGCAAGGATAATGGAATATTAGATTTTTTTTTAAAAATTCCAGATTTTCATCATCCCTTGTTTGAAATATCAAAAAGAAGTGCTATTGAAATTTGTAGAAATATTGATAAATATTATTATCCAAAAAAAAATAATTTAGGAGTTAAAAATAGACCTAATTTCACGGTTGTTGAACTTGGTGATTTAGATAATTTGAAATTAATTAAAGCTAGAAATCATATCGGAACCGAATTTGTTTTAAGCTTAAAATCAGATTCTAAGTTTTTTTTCCCACAAAAATATCATGGAAAAATTTTACTTGGAGTTCACACTTGGAATAGAGTTTGCCAGGTAGATCATTCTTGTTATGTTTTGGAAAATAAAAAATATTGCTTTGGAAAAATGTCTTGGGGATGGGAGACATTTTCTGAAATTTATCTTGAAGATTTTGTTATTGATGATATAACTAAATTACATGTGAATTATCGTAAAGAAATTACAAAACAGAGGGCTTGGCCTTTACAAGTAGGAAGTCATGGTATTGGATTGATAGGATTTTTGTTGGTTGATAAGGTTGTGATTGATGAATGTGAAAATTATTTTGATGATGATGTACATAATTTTAGTAATGTTATGTTTTTTTTAAAAGAATATTCCAATCTCATTAAACAATATGAGGCAAAAATTAAATTTAATGATATAAAAGATTTAGAAGTAAAAAATAAAGATTTAGAAGTAAAAAATAAAGATTTAGAAGTAAAAAATAAAGATTTAGAAGTAAAAAATAATCTTATTTTTTATAAATCAAATTTTATTTCCAAATATGGTACAGCTAAATCTCGTATCCAAAACCAACTTTCTTATAAATTAGGCCAAGCTATGATAGTTAATTCTAAATCTATACTAGGTTATATAAGAATGCCTTTTGTATTATCTTATATAAAAGATAAACACAAACAAGAACAAAAAATCTACCAAGAAAAAATAAAAAAAGATCCTTCTTTAAAACTACCTCCTTTAGAATCTTATCCTGATTATAAAGAAGCCTTAAAACTTAAAAATCATCTTTCTTATAAATTAGGACAAGCTCTTATACAAGCTAATAAAACTTGGTATAAGGGTGGGTATGTTAAGATGTTGTTAGTGATAAAAAAAATAAAAAGTAAAAGAGAGTAAAATAATGAAAATAGTCGCTATAATGCCAATAAAATTACATAATAAAAGATGCCCAAATAAAAATATTAGACTATTAGGTCAAAAACCTTTATTGCGGTATAATTTAGAAGTATTAAAGAGAATTAATAGTATAGATGCGATTTATGTTTATTGCAGTGATAAAAAAATTAACAATTTTATTGATGATGATATTGTTTTTTTGGAAAGATCAAAAAAGTTAGATGAAGATAATACAAATTTTACAGAAATTTTTCAAGAATTTATAAACACAATTGAAGCTGATATTTATATATATTCTCATGCAACCGCTCCATTCTTAAAAGAGAGTAGTATTTTAAAGTGCCTTGAAAATGTTATCAAAAACGGGCATGATTCTTCTTTTACTGTTACTAAAATTCAAGATTATCTATGGACAAGTGATTTCAAGCCTTTAAATTTTAATCCTATGCTTATTTCACGAAGCCAAGATTTGGAGGTTATTTATAGGGAAACATCCGGTGTGTATGTTTTTAAAAAAGAAGTATTTATGAAATACAAGAAAAGAGTAGGGGTAAATCCAAAAGCTGTTGAAGTGTCTTTTGTTGAATCTATAGATATAAATACAGAAGAGGATTTTGAATTAGCAAGTATTATTGTAAAAAATTTAAAAGGAGATAATTATGGCGGAAATTAAATTACTTGATTGTACTTTAAGAGATGGAGGCTATATTAATAGTTGGAATTTTAAAGATGAAGATATAAAATCGATATTAAACTTATTGTCATCAGCAAATATTGACTTTATAGAATGTGGGTATCTAAATAAAGATATAAATACAAATAATAAAAGTATATTTAATACTATAGAAAAAATCAAAGATTTTTTACCGATTGATAGAAAAAATAGCAAATTTTTGGCTATGATTGATGTGACACAATTTTCAGCTAATGATATTACAGATTTTTCAGGAAAGTCTATAGATGGTATCAGAGTTGTTTTTTATAAACATCAGATTCAAGAAGCATTGGAGATTGCTAAAAAAAGTGTTGATAGTGGATATTTAACATTTTTACAACCCATGGTAACTATAGATTATACTTTATATGAATATGAAGAGTTAATCAGAAAAATCGTAGAAATAAATCCTGCAGGAATTTCTATAGTGGATAGTTTTGGTTATATGACAAAAGATGATAATAAAAGATACTTTCAAATAATAGATTCTATTGCTAATAAAGAATGCATTATAGGTTTCCATTCTCATAATAATACTGGGATGTCTTTTGCTTGCGCTCAAGATTTATTTGAATATAAAACAGATAGAATTTTAATGGTTGATTCTTCGTTGGAAGGAATTGGAAGATGTGCTGGAAATCTATACACTGAAGCAATTGCTCAGTATTTTAATAGTGTTAAAGGTATGAAATATGATATGGTAAAAATACTAGAGTGTATTGACTTGTATATTGAACCTATAAAGAAAACGCAAAAATGGGGTTATAATCCATACTATTTTGTTACAGCATTATACCATTGTCATCCAAATTTTGCCACTTATTTGCTAGAAATAAATCCGGATGTAAATATTACCGATTTTATTCAGTTTGTAAAAACTATTCCTGTAGAAATGAAAACTAAATGTAAAAAACCTTATGTAGAAGAACTATATAATAAAAATAAAAGGAGAATATGAAATGAATTTTATACCCATAGATCAATTAAGAAGTATTGAGGATTCCAAATTACTATATAAGCAAAGAATAGATGATGCGGTTCAATTTTACAAGAAATATGGCGACAAATTTGTTTTTAGAAAATGTCCTATTTGTAATTCAGATAGTTCTACTAGTATAGAACCTTTTATAGATTTATATAGTGTTGCTAAATGCAATGTATGTAATTCAATATATGTTGATCTTGTTCCAACTAACGAGCAATTGGCGGATTATTATAATCATTGTTATAGTAATATCATTTATGCTAACCTTAATAAAACAAACAAGACACAATTTAAGTATAAGGAAAGGGTTGATTTTTTATATTCTCAAATTATAGATTATGTAAATTATCACAATCTTTCTGATATTAATATATTAGAAATAGGATGTAATAATGGTTATTTTTTATCTCTGTTAAAAAATAAATTAAATAAATTAAAAATAAAAAAGAATTTATATGGTATAGATTTAGATAGTAATGCAATTAAAGAAGGTATGGAGAGAGAGGGGGGGGGTGATTGTGATTTAAAATTATTTTCCATGGATGCATCTGAATTAGGTGGCTTGGGTGTTAAGTTTGATTTTATAGTTCATTATGAATTAATAGAACACTTGGTTAACCCTGTGCAGTTTATGAGGATAATAAATGAAAATTTGCAAACAAATGGAGTAACAATTTTTACGACGCCAAATATTCTTGGGTTAGAAGCAAAAGCAATTGGTTATAACGAAGAAAGATTGCAAGTTCATTCTGTTTTTCCTCCTATGCATTTAAATTCATTTAGCACACAGAATATCTTGTATTTTTCTATTGTTAATGGCTTTAAATTGAAAAGTTTGGATACTCCTGGAAATTTAGATGTTGCAGCATTGGTTTATAAAAATGATAACTTAAATATTCGTGAATTAAGATTTATTTCTAAAATGAGTGATAAATATAAAGGTAAGATACAATATTTGATTAAATTTTTAAATGCTAGTTCTTATATGAGAGTTGTCTTAGAGAAAAATGAAAACTAAATGTAAAAACCCTATGTAGAAGAGTTATATAAAATTTATTTAATTATAAAGGATTAAAAAATGAAATGTTATTTATGTGGGAGTGAAAAAAATTTTCAAAGAAAGGGTAAGGTTAGGGATAATCAAAATATTAAAATTTTGGAATGTTGTGATTGCGGTTTGGTGTTTTTGGATTCTCAAGATATTGATGATAGTTTTTATGCTAATGGAAATATGCATGATTTATCTGTTTATCAGCTTACACAAAGAACAGATTTTATTAACGATACATATCTTCCCAATAAATCAAGATTAGAGTTTATTTTAAATTCTATAGTCGGGAAAGATATTTTAGATTTTGGAAGTGGATATGCTGGTTTTTTAATACAAGCAAAACCTTTTGTTAGAAGTGCTTCTGGAGTGGAAATCGAGCAACAAGTTGAAGAAATTTATAAAAATAATAATATTAATTTATATAGAAATTTAGATGAAGTTGATTTAAAATTGATAGGGGAGGGATATGATGTTATAACAGCATTCCATGTAGTAGAGCATTTGCAAGATCCTATTAGTATTTTAAAAAAATTATCTTCCAAGTTAAAAGACAATGGAAAGATGATAGTAGAAGTTCCTAATGCGAATGATGCTTTGCTAACTATTTATAAAAATAAAGCCTTTAGTGAATTTACTTATTGGAGTCCGCATATATTTTTGTACAGTCCACATACTTTAAAAAAATTAGGCGAAAAAGCAGGATTAAGAGTGGAATTTGTTAAATGTGTTCAAAGATATCCATTGTCAAATACTTTATATTGGTTAGCAAATGGACTTCCTGCAGGGCAAAAGCATTGGGGAAATTTTATAGATAATCCTATCTTGCAAAATGCTTATGAGCAAACTTTAGCATCATTAGGCGCAACAGATACTTTGATAGCTCAATTTAGTAAAATTTGATATAATCTTCTCTTTTATTTTGAAAGAGAAGATTATGTTCAATATATCTTATCTAGAATATTTAGAATCACAGTCCATTCATATCATTCGTGAGGTGATAGCTGAGTTTGAAAAACCAGCTATGCTTTATAGTATAGGTAAAGACAGCTCGGTTATGCTTCGTCTTTTACAAAAAGCATTTTACCCAAGTTTACCTCCACTTCCTTTGGTGCATGTAGATACCACATGGAAATTTAAAGAGATGATAGAATTTAGAGACAAATGCGCCAAAGAGCTTGGTATGGAGCTTATAGTTTATCAAAATCCTAAAATCAAAGAATTAAACCTTTCTCCATTTACACATGGTTCATCCATGCACACAGATATTGCCAAAACACAGGGTTTAAAACAAATGCTTGATTTATATCAGTTTGATGCAGTATTTGGTGGTGCAAGAAGAGATGAAGAGAAATCGCGTGCAAAGGAAAGAATTTATTCTTTCCGTGATGAAAATCACTCATGGGATCCAAAAAATCAACGCCCAGAATTATGGGATATTTACAATGGTCGTCATAAAAAAGGCGAATCCATAAGAGTTTTCCCGCTGAGTAATTGGACTGAGCTTGATATATGGCAGTATATTTATAAAGAAAATATTCCTTTGCCAAGTCTTTATTTTGCTAAAAAACGACCGGTGGTAGAGTGCATGGGGGCTAAAATTTTAGTTGATGATGAGCGTATGCCAAAAGAACTTGCTAAAAACGCTAAAGAAGAATTAGTCCGTTTTAGAACTCTAGGTTGCTACCCGCTAACAGGAGCCATAAACTCAAGTGCTAGCAATGTTTTAGAAATCATCGAAGAGCTTTTGCTTTCTAAAACAAGTGAAAGACAAGGTAGGCTTATAGACACTGATGAAGAAGCAAGTATGGAAAAAAAGAAAAAAGAGGGGTATTTTTAATGAAAACAAATGTAGAAAAATACCTAAAAGAACATGAAAATAAAGAGCTTTGTAGATTTATCACTTGTGGTAGTGTAGATGATGGCAAATCTACCCTTATAGGTAGAATGCTTTATGATGCAAAAATACTTTTTGAAGATCAAATTTTATCTTTAGAAAAAGATAGTAAAAAGCTTGGTAATGCAGGAGAAAAGCTTGATTTTGCACTTTTAGTAGATGGTCTTGCAAGTGAGAGAGAGCAGGGCATAACCATAGATGTAGCATATAGATTTTTCACAAGTGAAAAAAGAAAATTCATCATAGCAGATACTCCAGGCCATGAACAATACACTAGAAACATGGCAACAGGTGCTAGTACAGCTGATATTGCTATCATACTTATAGATGCTAGAAAAGGGGTTTTAACTCAAACTAAAAGACATTCTTACATAGCGAGTTTGCTTGGCACAAAACAATTTATTATTGCTGTGAATAAAATGGATTTGATTGATTATAATCAAGAAATTTTTAATACAATCTGTAAAAATTATCAAGAAATTCTACCATGCTTAAAAAATCATGAATATATTAAAACTCATTTTGTTCCTATATGTGCATTAGATGGAGACAACATAGCTTCTAAAAGTATTAATATGTCTTGGTATAGTGGAAAAACCTTATCTGAGCTTTTAGATACTTTGCCTATTGCTACTAGTTTAAGTGATGAGTTTATCATGAGTGTGCAATATGTCAATCGCCCTCATTTAAATTTTAGAGGTTTTTGTGGAAATATTGCTAGTGGTAGTATAAATATCAAAGATGAAGTTGTGATTTTACCTTCTTTAAAAACAAGTAAAGTAAAACAAATTATCACACCTAGTATTAAAAACTTGAATGTACCCGATAAAAATGAAAAAATTCAAAGTGCTAAAAATGCTAGCTTTCCAAGTGCTATAACTTTAACTTTAGAAGATGAGATAGACATTTCAAGAGGCGATGTAATAGCTTCTAAAAATCATAGCATAGAAATTTCAAATTCTTTTAAAGCTATGGTGATATGGATGAGTGAGGTTAAGTTTAATTTAAATGAAAACTATCTTATCAAAATAGCAAATTTAACTACTAATGTAGTATTTGAAAAAATTGATTTTAAAAAAGACATTAATACTTTCAAAGAATTTCAAAGCGATGAATTAAAACTCAATGATATTGCTAAATGCACCTTAAAGCTTAATAAAAAAACAGCCCTTAAAGCTTACAAGGACAATAAAATTTTAGGAAGTTTTATCATCATAGATAAATACTCTAATGAAACCTTAGCAGCGGGTATGGTAGAAGAAATTTTAGCAAGCGAAGAAAAGAGTAGAATTTATACTCAAGCAGAAATAGAACTTAATGCTTACATTAGAAAAAACTATCCTGAATGGGAATGTAAAAAAATATGAAAATTATTGTTGCATTAAGTATTTTAATTTTGCTTATTTTGTTAATTAGTAATAAAATTAAACCTTTTATTTTATTTGGTAGTGTAGCTGTGCTTTATTATCTTTTGGGGTATTTAAATTTAAATACTTGGCTTAGCTCTTATACGAGTGAATCTTTGATAGTGCTTGTTTTGCTTTTGTTAGTTTCACTAGCTATAGAAAAAAGCGTTGTGATAAGTTGGTGTTCTAAATTTATCATAGGTAAAAATTATCATCTATCACTTTTAAAGCTTGGAGTTGTTACAGCTAGTATTTCAGCTTTTTTAAATAATACTGCAGTAGTGGCAAGTTTTATGAGTATTATAAAAAATAACAAATTTCAAGCTCCTTCTAAACTACTCATCCCTCTTTCATATTTTTCCATAGTTGGTGGAACTATGACTTTGATAGGCACTTCAACTAATTTGATAGTCAATTCTTTTGTAGTGCAAAATGGTTTGGAAAGTTTAAAGATTTTTGATTTTTTTGCGGTGGGTTTTTGTATAAGTGTTGGAGTGCTTATAGTGCTTTTGATTTTTAGCTTTTTATTGCCTGAGTATAAAGAAAGAGAAAATGTCATTAATGAGTATTTAATCAATGCTAAGGTTTTAAAAAATAGTTCATTAGTGGGAAAAACTATACAAGAAAATGGCTTAAGAAATTTAGAGTTTTTGTTTTTACTTGAAATTCAAAGAAAAGATGAGCTTATCGCCCCTGTTAGTCACAATGAGCTTATTAAAGAAGAAGATGAGTTAATTTTTAGTGGAGATATTACACATTTAGAGGCTTTGAAAAAATTTGATGGCTTGCAAATTGGCTCACAAGATTTAAAACTAGAAACATTAAATTTAATAGATGTTGTTATAAATTCTGAGTCAAATTTGATAGGAAAAAGCGTTAAAGAAGCAAATTTTAGAGCTAAATTTGATGCAGGGATTGTAGCTTTAAAAAGAGGTTCAAAAAATATTTCAAAAATTGGTCAAAGTTTATTACAAGCTGGCGATAGGCTTATTTTAAGTGTAGGTAAGGATTTTCACTCAAGAGATAATATCAATAAAAACTTTTACATTATCTCAAATATCATGCAAAATCAAAAGTTAAGTAATATCCAAAGTTTTATAGTGATTTTTGCGTTTTTAGCCATCATTGCTTTATCTGCTTTGGAGTTAGTGTCTTTGCTTAAAGCGTTGCTAGTGTTTCTAGCTTGCTTGTTTATATTTAAAATCATAAGTTTTGATGAAGTAAAAAGACGCTTTCCTTTGGAAATTTTTATCATAGTAGGATCTTCTTTAGCCATTACTAAAGTTTTAGTTGATAGTGGTTTAGCTAAAGATTTGGCTGAGTTTATTATAGGAACTTTTGGGGTATATGGATTATATGGTAGTTTTGTGGGAATTTATCTTCTAACTTTGCTTTTAACTGAAATCATTACCAATAACGCTGCCGCAGCTTTGGCTTTTCCTATCGCTTATAGTACTGCTTTAGCGCTTGAAGTTAATCCAACTCCGTTTATATTAGCAGTTGCTTATGGGGCAAGTTGTGCTTTTTTAATGCCACATGGTTATCAAACTCACTTGATGGTAGGTTCAATTTGTGGATATAAAACTACTGATTTTATAAAAATAGGATGGATAGTTTCTTTGACTTATTCAGCTATTGTTTTAACTATAACTCCGGTATTTTTTAGTTTTTAAGGAAAAAAATGAGTAAAAATTTAACTTGGCATACAAGTAGCATTACAAAAACTCAAAGAGCTAAACTTAAAAATCAAAAACCATGTGTTTTATGGTTTAGTGGGCTTAGTGGTAGTGGTAAATCTACTTTGGCTAATGCAGTTGAAAAAAAACTTTTTGAACAAGGTTTTCATACTTATCTTTTAGATGGGGATAATGTACGTCATGGACTTAATAAAGATTTGGGTTTTGATGAGGTTTCAAGAGTAGAAAACATAAGACGCATAGGAGAAGTATGTAAGCTTTTTGTAGATGCTGGTATGATAGTACTTTGCGCTTTTATATCGCCTTTTGAAAAAGATAGAAAACTTATAAAAGATCTTTTAGATGATGATGAATATATAGAAATATTTGTTGATACACCTTTGGAAATTTGTGAAAAAAGAGATCCAAAAGGACTTTATAAAAAAGCAAGAAATGGAGAGATTAAAAATTTCACAGGTATAGATAGCCCTTATGAAAAACCTAAAAACCCACATATACACATAACAAAAGAAGATCTTAATGAGAATGTGGATATGATTTTGAGATTTTTAAATGGAAGAAAGTGTGATGTTTAAAGATTTTCATGATAAGTATAAGTGTATTTTTATTCATGTGCCAAAAGTTGCTGGCAGTAGTATAGAAAGGGTAATATATCAAACAGATAGATGGCTTGTTGGTCATGTAAAAGCGAGTGATTATGTAAGGCTTGACAGGGATAGATTTGAGAATTATTTTTCTTTTGGCTTTGTAAGGAATCCTTATGATAGAGTGGTTTCTGCATATCATTATTTAAGAAATGGAGGAGGTAATTCTTGGGATGCAAATTGGGCTAAAATTCACTTAAATAAATATTTTTCTTTTGAAGATTTTATTATGGATTTGCATAATGAAAAAGTAAAAGATGAAATATTAAATTGGATACATTTTGTGCCACAATATAAGTTTTTATGCAATGAACAAAAAAAGATATTAGTAAATTTTGTAGGTAAATTTGAAAATTTAAGCAAAGATTTTGCAAAAATTTTACAGATTTTAAATAGAAATGATAAGCTTGTTCATATAAATAAAAGTAAACATTTTAATTATAGTAATTATTATAATAAGGTAACTTATAAAGTTATTAGAGATATTTATAAAGATGATTTTGAAATTTTTGATTATGATTTAGAAGAACAAAAAATATTTTTTCATATTCCATATAGAAAATATTCTAATCTGTTAGAAAATAAGCTTATAAATAAAAACGAAATTATAGAATCTTTAAGAATTGACAAGTTGATAAATAATCAAAAATCAAATCATTTTATACAAAAACAAATATCTCAAATAAATAATAAAAATAAGATTATTATAAGCAAAGATAAAAAAATTTTTGATCAAAATTTGGAAATTTGCACAAAAAATAAAATAATATCTTTTATTTCCAAATATGGTACAGCTAAATCTCGTATCCAAAACCAACTTTCTTATAAATTAGGCCAAGCTATGATAGTTAATTCTAAATCTATACTAGGTTACTTAATAATACCTGTAGCATTATTAAGTATAATAATTTCGCACAAACAAGAACAAAAAATCTACCAAGAAAAAATAAAAAAAGATCCTTCTTTAAAACTACCTCCTTTAGAATCTTATCCTGATTGTAAAGAAGCCTTAAAACTTAAAAATCATCTTTCTTATAAATTAGGACAAGCTCTTATACAAGCTAATAAAACTTGGTATAAGGGTGGGTATGTTAAGATGTTGTTTGAAATTAGGAAGTTGAAA
>NZ_JAKMRK010000022.1:0-8327 GCF_025772045.1 Campylobacter sp. IFREMER_LSEM_CL1890
TTAATTTAAAAAATAAAATTGCAAAATATTTTATAAATAAATAAGGAGTAAAATTTGATCAATCCACTAAAAGTTTTTAGCACTATAAATCTAGTGTGGCTTATAAGACATTATGTGTTTGCAGCATGTATTTTTTTTATTTTACCACTCCACTATCTAGCAGCATTTCATTTTTTATTATGTTAGGAATTAATTTTTATTATTTCCTTTTGCATGTTTTGTATGGAAAGAACTAAAAAATATACTGCTTGGAGATAATGTATTTTTTATCAATACTCTTTTTTTAATCATTGCAAAAATAGTTATAAAATTTTTATTATTTATGCTTGTCTTGCCAATTGGAATAATAGGATTTCCAATTCTTTGGCTTATAGTTAATAAACAAAATAGTTAAATCCAAATTTACTATATTAAATTGTTAATTCTAACAAATTATACTTTATATTAAAAGTATAATTTGTGTTTTAAAATATAAGCTATTCTTCATAATTTTTCACAAGCTTATCAAAGCCCCATAAATTTCTAGCTTCATTTGCCTTACTAACTTCCACTACAAGCATTTCTTCTTGATCGCCAAGTTGCTCTTGCACTTCGCCAAAAGCATTAATAAAAAAGCTATCTCCATAAAATTTCCACTCATTTTCTTGCTTTAAATTACCTATACGATTAACCCTTAAAATGCTTGTTGAGTTTAAAAAGGCTCTTGTTTTTAAAAGTTCTAGCCATCTTTGATTACTTTCAAAGGTGCTAGCTGTGGGAATGATGACTAAGTCTATCTTTTTTTTCATGATCATTTGCCAAAAGATATCAAAATGTGCCTCAAAGCCAAAAAGCAAAGCACATTTTAAGCCCTCATGTGTGAAAGTAAAAAGTTTAAGCTTATCAGCTTTTTTATTGTTAAAAAATTTTTCTTCATTCCAGTGTGCATAAGGCATTAAAATTTGTTGCTCATACACTTTTACATTTTGTGGACCTACTTTTAAGCATAGTTTTTTTAAACCATCATTTTCAACACTTATGAAAGGTGCAATAATATTTAAATCATATTTTTTAGCAAGTTTTATCAAGCTTGCTTTTTTGCTTTGACTTTGTTCTTTGATCATGCTTTTTGGCATAGTTTTTAGCTCACTAAAAAAGCTATTTAAAACATACTCACCCAAAACCACCAAATTCGCACCACTTTCCTTAGCAGCTTTTAGATAATAATCAAGCCTTGATTCACTCAAAGCCAAAGTGGGAAATTGTAAAGCTACAACGCTACTCATCTACTTGCTCGATTTCTAATTTAGCATTTTCAAGCATAGTTCTTGCTTGCTTGATACTTTTTAAGCCTTCTTTATAAATTTCTACGCAAGTTTTAAGGTCCAAATCTTTATCATTAAGTTTTTCCAAAGAAAGTTCAGCTTGTTTGATATGATCTTCAAATTCCATTAATTACTCACCTTATAATTTGGCGCTTCAGCAGTGATAGTTACATCATGCACATGGCTTTCTTTTAATCCTGCTGCAGTGATTTCTACAAATTCAGCTCTTTCTTGGAAAGCTTTGATATCTACTGCACCTACATAACCCATAGAAGATCTAAGCCCACCTAAAAGTTGATGTACTACACTTTTTATACTTCCTACATAAGGCACCCTACCTTCAATACCTTCAGGTACAAGTTTATCTTGAGCTGTACCTTCTTGGAAATATCTATCTGAACTACCTTTTTGCATAGCACCTAAACTTCCCATGCCACGATAACTCTTATATTGTCTTCCTTGATAAGTAAATAACTCACCTGGACTCTCATCAGTTCCTGCCAAAAGTGAACCTATCATCACACTACTTGCTCCTGCTGCGATAGCTTTTGCAATATCACCTGAGTATTTTATACCCCCATCAGCGATTATTGGCACGCTGTATTTACTCGCTTCTATTGCACATTCATCTATAGCTGAAATTTGAGGTACACCCACACCTGAAACAATACGAGTGGTGCAAATACTACCAGGTCCTATACCTATCTTAACAGCGTCTGCACCTGCTTCACATAGATCTTTAACTGCTTTAGCACTTGCAACATTTCCTACTATCACATCTACATTAAACTCAGCCTTAATTGCTTTTAATGTATCAATAATCCCTTTAGAATGTCCATGCGCACTATCCATTACTATAACATCAACTTCAGCTTCTACTAAAGCCTTTACGCGATCAAGCTGACCCACACCCACGGCTGCAGCCACTCTTAATCTTCCATAGGCGTCTTTATTTGAATTTGGATATTCTTTGCGTTTTTTCAAATCTTTTATAGTGATTAAACCTTCTAAGCGATTATTTTCATCTACGATTGGAAGTTTTTCTACTTTATTAGTAGAGAAAATCCTTTCTGCATCATCTAAAGTAGAACCTTTTTTAGCAGTGATTAAAGGCATTTTTGTCATTACATTTTCTACTAAATTATCAAAGTTAGTTTCAAATCTTAAATCGCGATTAGTTAAAATTCCTATTAAAATTTTATTCTCATCTACCACAGGAACGCCTGAAATTCTATATTCAGCCATGAGTTCTAGTGCTTCTTTAACACTTGCTTTAGGCCCTATATAAATAGGATCCATAATCACGCCACTTTCACTTTTTTTAACTCTTTTTATCTCTCTAACTTGTGAAGCTATGTCCATATTTTTATGGATTACCCCTATGCCACCAAGCCTTGCCATCATAATAGCTGCTCTATGTTCAGTAACTGTATCCATAGCAGCTGAAATCAAAGGCATATTTAAGGTGATATTTTTTGTAAGTCTTGTTTTAATATCTACTTCTTTAGGTAAAACCTCAGAATATTGAGGGACTAGTAAAACATCTTCAAAAGTCAAAGCGCGTTTTATGATTTTCATAATTTTTCCTTTATTTGTTTTTGATAATTTCTTCCAAGCTCAAAGCACCATCTAATAAAGTTTGCTCATCATAAGCTTTGCATATAAGCTGAGCAGAAATACTAAGTCCATTTTCATTTTTTCCTACTGGCACACTAATGCCACCAAGTCCTGCTAAATTCACTGAAATAGTAAATACATCTTCTAAATACATTTGCACTGGAGTTTTTATATCGTTAAAACCAAAAGCAACGCTTGGAGCAACTGGCATAAAAATCAAATCACAATCGTTTAAAATTTCTTCATATTTTTGCTTGATAAATCTTCTAGCCTTTTGTGCTTTGATGTAGTATGCATCATAATAGCCACTACTTAAAACAAAGGTTCCTAGTAAAATTCTTCTTTTTACTTCCTCACCAAAACCTTCACTTCTGCTATTTACATACATTTGACTAAGATTGTCACATTTTTCACTTCTTCTACCATATCTTACACCATCATAACGGCTTAAATTTGCACTTGCTTCAGCTGCTGCTATGATATAATAAGCCGCAACATCAAATGTAGAATCCATTAAGTCTTTATAAACAATCTCATGGCCATTTGCTTTTAACATATCTATAGTTTTTAATAAGGCTTGTTTTACATCATCATTAGTTTGTTCTATATAGTTTTTAATCACAGCTATTTTTAGCTTTTTATTTGCATTTAGCTTTGGCGTAGTTGGTTCAAAAGCTATGTTTACACTTGTGCTATCTTTTTCATCATAGCCTGCAATAGCATCATATAAAATTGCAGCATCTTCAACATTTTGCGTTAAAACTCCTATTTGATCAAGGCTTGAAGAATACGCTGCTAAACCATACCTGCTAACTCTTCCATAACTTGGCTTAAACCCAACACAACCACAAAAAGCAGCAGGTTGCCTTACTGAACCACCTGTATCTGAACCCAAACTTGCTAAAGCTATCCCTGCAGCAACCGCAGCAGCACTCCCCCCACTACTTCCACCTGGAACTTTAGTATTATCAAGCGGATTTAAAGTCTTACCATAAAAAGAAGTTGCACTTGTACTTCCCATAGCAAACTCATCCATATTACATCTTCCAAATGGAGTAAAATTATTTTTGCGTAAATTTACAATAGCGCTTGCATCATAAGGAGCCACATAGCCTTGTAAAATTTTAGAGCCACAAGTTAATTCCCAATCTTTTACACTAATATTATCTTTTATAGCTACTGGTACGCCAGTACCTGAAGTGCTTAAGTCTTTATTTAAAAACTGCTCTACATAAGCACCTAAATGCTTTTGCTGATGTGCTTTTTCATTTAATTCTTTTTTTAGATTTTCTAATTCTTCATTTGAAAATTTCAAAGCTTCTTTTAAAGTTACCATTATTTATCCTTAAATTTTTTAACCAAATAAAACAAAAAAAGCGTGATAAATAAAAAGCTCAATAAAGTAATCACTACCACGCTAAAAGGTAAAGCTTGCTCAAACATTTTTTGCTTTTTCCACACTATTACATCTTGGACATAAACATTCTTCTTCTTTTGCTAAAAATTTCCAACATCTTGGACACTTGCGCAATAAAGAACGCACGATTTTAAAACTATGATCATCTATTTTAAACTCACTCAAAGCTTCTTTATCATCTAAGCTTTCTATAGAGCTTACCATAAACCAATCAGCTACTTCTTCAATATCTTCACTCAAAAGCTCATTTGCACTTGTTTGCAAGCTTAACTCTAAGGTTGATTTGATGATTTTGTCTTTTTTTAATACATCTACAAGCTCAAAGAATTTTTCTCTTGATTTTATAAATAAATCATCTTCGATTTTATACTCATAATCAAAGCCATTTTTTAATACCAAATCAAACACATCTTTAGCATTTTCTTTAATAGCCACATTTGCATGTTCTAAAGCTTCATCTATAGTGTAAGTTAAACTTGGAGCTAAAAGCGCAAAAAGCTTTCTAGCTATTAGCACCATAGCACTTTGCGCGCTTACTCTCTTTGTGTCATCTTTTGCATTACAATACAATCTATCTTTGCACACATCTAAGTAAATTCCACTTAAATCCGCACTTAAGAAATTTAAAAGCACACTAAAGCCTTTTGCAAACTCATATTTTTCAAAAGCAGCTTCACATGCTTCAAAAGCAACTTTTGCACGCATTAAAATCCACTTATCTAAAAGTGTGAAATTTTTTGTTTCTAAAAATTCCATATCATTAGTATTTGCAAGTAAAAATCTTATAGTATTTCTTATCTTTCTATACTGCTCGCTTACTTGTTTTAAGATATTGTCTGAAATTTTTAAGTCCGTTGAATAATCACTAAGCATTATCCAAAGTCTTAAAATTTCTACCCCATAATTTTTAGCTACATTTTGAGGTAAAATCACATTACCCTTAGATTTACTCATTTTTTGACCCTTTTCATCTACGGTAAAGCCATGAGTAAGTATGTTTTTATATGGGGTTTTGTGATTGATCGCAGTAGAAATTAAAAGTGAGCTTTGAAACCATCCACGGTGCTGGTCACTTCCTTCAAGATACATTGAAGCTTGATATTCTCCTGCATCATATCTTGCTGAGTTTAATACTGCTTCCCAAGTACTACCACTATCAAACCAAACATCTAAAATATCATAAACTTTTTCTAAATTATTTGGATCATATTTGCTATTTGGCGGTAATAAATCTTTTATTTCTAAATCCCACCACGCATCAGCTCCATTTACTTCAAAAATTCCCACCAAATGATCTAAAACATCATCATCAAAAATCACTTCTTTGGTGTTTTTATCTCTAAAAAATGCGATAGGCACACCCCAATCTCTTTGTCTTGATATACACCAATCAGGGCGATTTTCTATCATAGAACTAAGTCTTTTTACCCCACTTTCTGGGTAAAATTTCACATTATTTAATTGCTCTAGTGCTAGTTCTCTTAAAGATTTTCCATCTAATTTTTTCTCATCCATTAAGATAAACCATTGTTTTGTAGCTCTATAAATAACCGGTTTATGTGTTCTCCAACAAAATGGATAAGAATGTATAAATTTAGAACTTTCAAGCAAAGCTTCGCCAAGCAATTCTAAAATACGCTCATTTGCTTTAAAAATATGAAGTCCTATAAACTCATTTAATAAATGCTCTGGCAAAAGCCCTTTAGCTCTTAGTGTTTCATCATAACACCCACCATCATCTACTGGCATAATCACTTCAATGCCATATTTTAAGCACACATAATAATCATCCTCACCATGACCCGGTGCAGTATGTACAAGCCCTGTTCCACCTTCCATTAAAACATGATCGCCTAAAATAAGAGTGGATTTTCTTTGATTGAGTGGATTAATAGCACTTAAATTTTCAAATTCAGAACCTAAAAGTTCTTTTTGAATTTTTCCTTGAGTGAAGTTTTTATTAATCATATTTTCAAGCAAGGCTTTAGCAAAAATATAACCTTCTTCAGTGATAACATATTTTTCATTTGGATTTAAAGATATAGCTTGATTTGCCGGTAAAGTCCAAGGCGTGGTAGTCCAAATGACTGCTTTAGCTTTTTTTACACCTAGCTTTTCAAGGGAAGTTTTATCAAGCTCAAAAGCTACAAAAATAGAATAATCTTCTTTGTCTTCATACTCTACTTCAGCTTCTGCTAATGCACTCTTAGCAGCCCAACTCCAAAAAACAGGCTTACTTCTTTCTAGCAAAAGTCCTTTTTTAGCGATTTTACATAAAGCTTTGTAAATATCTGCCTCAAAAGCATTTTTCATAGTCAAGTATGGCTCATCCCAACCAGCAATCACACCCAAAGACTTAAATTCATCTCTTTGGATATTTACAAATTCTCTCGCATGCTCTCTGCAAAACTCACGAATTTCTTTTTTGCTTAAACTTTGCTTTTTATCTTTAAGTTTAACTTCAACTTGCTGTTCTATCGGTAAACCATGACAATCCCAACCAGGAGTAAAACGCACTTTTTTACCTTGAAAATAATGCATTTTAATGATGATATCTTTTAAAATTTTATTTAAAGCATGGCCAATATGCAAATGTCCATTAGCATAAGGAGGGCCATCATGTAAAGTAAAACTCTCGCTTATTCCTTGTCTTTTTTGTTTCATTTTTTCATAAGCATAGTTGTTTTCAAACCACTTGCTAAAACGCTTAGGCTCAAGCTCTGCTAAATTTGCACGCATTGCAAAAGTCGTATTTGGAAGCAATAGCGTATCTTTATAATCCATATAATCCACCTTGAAAAATTTAAAAATAGTAAATTCTACTTAAAATACTTTTAATTTGCACTTATTTTTTTGTTATAATCGCAATAAAAAAAGGAAAATCATGAAACATCTCATCATCATTATAGGCAATGAAATTATTATTAATGAAAATTATATGCGTTATATACAAGAAGAATACAAAAAGCAGTTTTTAGAGCTTCATGAGTTAAAATTTATAAACAAACCTGATAAAGAACTTCCTTTTTTACTTGAAAAACTTTCTAAAGAATATAGCTATATAACCATTTTTAGCATTAGCGAATACTATGCAACCATAGCTAAAATCATAGCAACCTTAAATGATGATGTTTTAATCTTAGAAAATGATACCCTAGTACCTTCAAAAGCTTTGCGTGAAAAAAATTCCTTTTTAAGTTCTTTTGAGCAATGCCATATTAATTTATTAAATATAAATATAGAGCAAAAATTGCCTTTGATTTTGCAAAATCCTGAACTTGACTATGCGTATTTTTGTCTTTTAGATATAGATGAAATGAGTGCAAATATCTTACTTAGCACACTTACTACTTCTTTTGAAATTCAAACTTGCTCAAGTGCATTATTAGATAATCTCATTTGCATTAGAGCAAGCGCTAGTCAATATGGAAAACTAGAAGGCTTTTTAAAAGGGGTTTTCAAACTTTTTGCAGGAAAAGTATTTTTAGGAAATGATCCTATTAAATTTATAGCCAAAAAACTTTTAGAAAAAAACTTAAAAATTTCCTTTGCAGAAAGTTGTACCGCAGGACTTTGTGCTTCAAAATTTGCTGAAAATTCAGGAATTTCTAATGTGTTTGAGGGTTCTTTGATCACTTATTCTAATCGTTTAAAAAATTCTTGGCTTGGGGTGAGCAATGATACTTTAGAAAGTGTTGGGGAATATTCTGATCGTTGTATTTATTTTATGTTAAAAGGGGTTTTTAAAACCACAAATTGTGATTTTGCTTTAGCGCTTAGTGGGGTAGCTGGAGAAGAAAATGATAAAAATACCAAAGCAGGCACCATCTACATAGGAGCTATGTATAAAGATGGAACCTTTTTACAAGAATGCATTCATATACAAGGCAATAGAAACTATACAAGAGAGCAAGCTAGTTTGGCTGCATATTGTTTAATGCTTAGATTAAAACCTGAAATTTTCTTTGGTGTTTAATTATAAAAGCGGT
>NZ_JAKMRK010000023.1:0-4768 GCF_025772045.1 Campylobacter sp. IFREMER_LSEM_CL1890
TTACTTCTAAATCTTTATTTTGAAACATTTTATTAAATTTTACACAGATAGCCTCATATAAAAATATCGACTCCATAGGAATTATTATATTAATATCTTGACTAATTTCATACTGTCTTTTAAGCAATTCTACATCAATTTCTTTAATATATTCCATTTTAACTTTTTTAACATCAAATATGATATCAACAAGCTTATTGAATACATGTTCCCAAGACATATGATAGGAGTTATCTCCTAATGAAGATTTTAATATATGTTTATTATCAATAACTACACCAAATTTCTCTCCGTTAGTTTGAGGAGCAATAAAATTAACACCTGGTTTTTTGCAAAATTGAAAAGGAACCATACCGGTAGTATTGCCTTCTGATATACAAATATCAACATTATTGCAATAACTAATTTTTGTTCTATAATCTTTAGAATCCAACGATATTAATTCACAATAAAAATTATTAGTTTGAATCTCTTTAATTTTATTTTTAATTTTTTCAAAAAGCTCAGAAGATGATGAATAAATTCCTAAATCCTGTTGCTCTAATGTAATCTTTGAATCATATGAAGTAATGCCATTAAAATAAATTTTAATCTTTTTGAAATACTTAGATAATTCTGTAATTATATTTTTTACTCCGTCTTCTTGTTCTATCCAAGTCCTATAAGCACTCAATCCAAGCCAAATAATTAAATCAAATTCATTTGCATTATCTGCAATTTTAACAGTTCTTAAAGATTCTTGGTATATTAAGTGTTCAGCTTCTCTTCTATGTTGTGCTTCAATTCCCATTGGATATAAATAAACAATATCTTTTTTATGTAATTGTGGATTTGTGTTTGGAATATATTTTTCGGACAGAAAAAAACATTGACGAGATTCTATTGGAAATTTTTTATCAATTATATTTTTTTTGTCCATTTGAATAAAAAACTGATATAAAAAATAAGTAAAATGTTGTGGTGCAATCATGGCCATAGTAAAACCTATAGATTTCTCAGAATATACTAACTCATCAGGATTGATATCTTTAAAAATATGTACACCATGGCAAGGCCATGGACTTGCTATATTTATAACATAGCCAGGAACAATTGCATAATCAATTAAGCAAGTAGCTTGAGTAAAAATCCATGGATATTCATTATCTTTGTCCACCATAAACACATAATTAGCTGCTCTACCATTAAAAATATTATAAACTGCCCTTGTTTTGATATTTGGATATAATGGATGTTCAAGTTCAAATTTTTTACTATTAATTTTTTTCCTCCAAACTTCTATAATTGAATCTGTGTCTTTTTGTTTTATTTTTTCTTGAATAAAAGAAATTTCACCTTTATATAATTCTCCATCATATTTAATTCTTTTAAAACTAGACATATTATTTAATTCAACTAAAAAAGTTTTTAAACCATTATCAATATTCATTAAAATTCCTCAATAACTCAAATATAAAAAACTATCGATACTCTAGTATGCATTTATAAATTCTCTCACAACATTTGCCATCTCTAAATTTAAAAGTAGAATTAATATTATTTAAATATTTATCTGCAATACTACAATTATTTCTTAAAATCTCTTCGAGATTTTCAAATAATTTTACTTCATTAAAAACAACAGGACCAAAACCATCTCTTTCATAATCAAAGTAACCTTTTTGCAAAGTATGAGAGCTAAAAAAATCCTCTTTATCAAATTGATAATATATTATAGGTTTTTTTAAATAAGCCATTTCAAAAGCCACACTAGAATAATCAGTTATCATTAACGATGAATTACAAAATAATTTCTGCAAACTTTCATTTTTATCTGCAACTTTAATATAATCAGGGATATTAAATTTTTCTAAATAAGGGATAATAAATGGATGTGGATTAAAAACAACATCATATAAATACTCATTATGTATTTGTTTTAGTTTGCTATTATTTAGCAAAGAATTATATTTTAAAAAATATTCACTTTGTAAAAATAATTTTTGAATAGACTCTTCATCAAGATGGGCTAATTTTTTTCTCCATGTTGGCATTATAAGAATTTGTCTAGTATTGGTCTTATTGTTTTTTAATAAACTGTCATGTCTAGCAAATCCAGTTAAAACTACTTCTTTTTTGCTAAATTTATAACGATTATAATCGCTTGCAATAGAATCATATTCTGCTTGTGTAGAAGTTATAAACAAGCCTATTTTTTTAGAATTAAGCCATCCTGAAAGATCATTCAATGTCACTCCATGTTGTAAAAAAATAAATTGGGAACCATATTGAACATACCTGGTTAAATAATGATCGCAATGAGAACTAATAATTTTTGATGATTTTTTTATAATTCTTTCAAACTCACTACTTCCAAATTCAACTAAATTAAATTTTTCTGCCTTTAATCTATTCCAATCTTTAGAATCTCTTTTCAATGCAAAGACGATTTTTCGTTCAGGATGATTTTGCATAATATATCTATAAAAATGCTCCGCATTATCATCTGCTTCATAATCCCTATCCATCAAAAGCCAAATGCCACTATCTTGTAACAATGAATGAAAATAATTTAAGATGCTCTCAATTTTCAAATTTGAAAACTGTCTGTTTAAAAAAGTAATTTTTGTATAGTCACCATTTACAAACAATTCTAGTTTATCTTTCGATTCTTTAGGTATAGAAATCCAAAAACTTTTTTGATAGCAAAAAACTCTACCCAAAAAATCATGTTTTGTGATTTTTTTATACTCCGCTTGAACTTCTTTACCATCAATTCTAATACTTTCTATGTCTTCGTTATTTCCTGTATAGTATGTAAGTAATATTTGTTTTTTATAAGGATCATAATCCTCTATATATGCTATTTGTATAGAGGGCTGTTCTCCTTTGAAACAATTCAACATACCTATTTTATGAAAAAACCAACATCCTGCGAAATTAAATTTTAAGATTGTATTATGATGAATATGAGCAAAATTTTCGTCCAATAAATTCAAATATTCTTTTTTTTCATCATCACTTAATATAGAAGCTCTTTCTGGATGATTGATAAAATATTTAATTTGCCATATAAGATGATACAAACAATTAAATTCTACAAAAGATTCACAAAATTTGTTCTCTTTTAATAGCTCTAATGTCCCTATATTAGTACTAATAAGAAGATAATCTTTATTAAAAGAATTATCTATTGTCGAACTTCCATCTTCTCTTTTTCTATAAAAATATATCGCTTGCGGTAAAAAAGCACTCTTGCAATTAATATTTTGAAGTAAATACTGACTTAGAAATTTTCCATCTTCAAAACTTGGTTTTAATTTTTCATCAAATAGTATGCTGCAATTTTCTAATCTAAAGAACGAAGAAGCCACATGCAAATGAATATTTTCATTTAAATCAAAATTATCAATAATTCTAGATCCTTTTTTAAATTTGAAACTTAAAGGATGATCATCTTTATATATTTTTTGATTTTCATAATATAAAACAACATTACAACCCACCATATGAATATTTTCCTGAATATGATTGGTTAAAAATCTATCCACTTCATAAAAATAACCTCTATCGAAAAAATCATCCGAATCTGCAAAGGTTACCCAAACTGGTTTTGAATAGGATTTCTCTTTTATATATTTCAATCCTAAATTTCTAGCACTAGATTGTCCTCCATTTTCTTTATAAAAATAAATAATATTTTCTGGATATTTTTTTTGATATTCTTTTATAATTCTTGCAGAATTATCAAGAGATCCATCATCAACAAAAATTAAAGTGATATTTTTTTTAAAGTCAAGCCTTTGATTTATAGCAGATCTAATAAAACTATCTATATATTTTTCAACATTGTATACAGCAGAAACTACAATATAATGATATGGTGTTTTAAATTTTTTAAAAGATTTTTTTTTATTCATAATCAATACATCCTTTTTTTAACATTATTTAGTTGCTCTTTTAATTTCAGTGCTTTCTGATAATCTCTGTAATACTCTAAAGGATATCTTTTTAAAGAAATGTTTTTTGTAGTCTTTAAGCGATATAAATATATATTTAATTGATGATTTAACACTATTTTTATAATCAAGAATCCAAAAAAATATTTTTTCAATTTTTTTTTATTTTTAATTTTTTTTACAAGTTTATACGAAAGATATTCTTTCACTCTATCAACTGCTCCTAAGGGTTGATTTTGTATATATATTTTTAAATTTTTAGTGTATTTTTTTAAACATAATGGATCTTTATCAAACTTTTTTAAAGTCAAAGCTTTATTGCAAACCACTGGTAAAAAATGTGTTTTTATATCTTCACTCAAATAGTGATTAGAATCAATAAATTTTATAAAATTTAATGCAATTTGCATCCAGCTTGCACTTTCATAATATAGCCTAGTCGTATTTGAATTCTCAAAAACATCTATTTTTTTAAGATGCGAACTGGGGTGTATTACCCATTTTTTATTAGTAAAATTCATAGAGCTTAATTCTCTTAAACGATAAACATATATTTGCTTTGGAAATATATAAATATTTTTACTTAATGCAAATAATAACACTCCAAAATGGCAATCTTCTGCAAAAATTCCATTAATAAATTGTAATTTTATATTTTTAAAAAAATCAAAATTAATCATACCTTGCCAAGCAAACCAAAAATAAAAAAGTTTTCTTTCTCTAGCTTTCTCTAGCCATTCTTTAGGCGTGATGATAATCTCATTTTTATAATCAAAATAAGTCATTTGGCTAATATGTTTTCTTTTGACTTTATCATATAAAGGCCTATA
>NZ_JAKMRK010000024.1:0-3771 GCF_025772045.1 Campylobacter sp. IFREMER_LSEM_CL1890
CAGGTAATATAAACATTGATGGTAATACTATGTATGTTAATGGTACAACACAAGGTGGTAATCATGTTATCCAATGGGGTGGTGGTTTTAGTATAGGTAAAAATGCTCAAGTAAAATTTGGAGAAGGACAAAGTGGTCAAAACTACCTAAACATTGCTCATGGGACAAGTAAATCTACCATAGAAGGTATATTAAATGCAGGTGGTAATAATGTCTTTTTAATTAATCCTAATGGGGTAATCATTACTAAAACAGGAACTATCAATGCTAATCGCTTTGTGGCTTCAACTTCGTCTTTAAAACCAGAAGACTTTGATAAATTTAAAGCACAAGGTGCTTCTTTCTCTCCTGTGTTTAAACCAAATGGTGGTAATGTAGTAAACATGGGGACTATTAATGCTAAAAACATTACTTTACAAGGTAATAAAGTAATGTTAAGTGCTGATACTAATTGGGATGATAAAAATAATAAAATAAAACTCAATCAAATCACAGCAGATAATATAGATTTAAAAGGTAATGAAGTTTATGTAGATATTTCTACTATAAATTCTAACAGCCTAACTACAGAAGCAAAAAATAAAGGAATTGCTTATTTAAGTGCTACGGGCTATTACTATAATCCTGCAAGAAAATACAATGATATTGTATTTACCACTAAAGGTAATATGGATAAAACATATAATCAATATATTAGCATAGGCTCTGACTTAGATTGGTGGCACTTTGCTAAAGGATGGAATGAAAATAAAGAAGGTTTTAGAGATACAGCTAATGAGTATAGACTTACTAATGATATAGATTTTAAAGCAAGTAGTGGACAAAACTATGCTAATTATTGGGTAGATTTAAATGGTGATGGTAAAAAAGATGCTAATGAATTTACTAATATGATAGTAGGATATAAATATGATAGTGTTTTTACTAAAACATTTGATGGTCAAGGATTTACTTTAAAGAATATTAATATAGATACGACAATATTAGATAATAAGCCAATATCTGTAGGTATTTTTGGTTCTGCAGAAAATGCAACTTTTAAAAATATCAATGTAGATTATATGGGTGGTGGCTTAAAATTATCCAATGCAGTGCATTCTGGTGGATTTGTTGCATATTCTCGAGATTCCTTATTTTCAAATATATCTTTAAATAATATAAATCATATTAACCATGAAAATAATGCACATACTATGATAGGAGGATTTGTTGGTATAACTTATGATTCCTCATTTTCAAATATATCTTTAAATAATATAGGAAATATTAATAATATTGGTATTGATGGAGTTGCTATTGGAGGTTTTGTCGGAGTAGGGATATCTTCCTCATTTTCAAATATATCTTTAAGTAATATAGAAAGTATTAAAAATATCAATGGCGATGGTGTTAACATTGGTGGTTTTGTTGGAATAGGACAATCATCTTTGTTTTCAAATATATCTTTAAGTAATATAGGAGATATTAGTGGTATTGGAGATTTTGTTAGTGTAGGTGGATTTGCTGGGCATGGTACTTTCGGTGGAAAATATTCTAAAATTTATATAAGTGATATTAAAAATATATCTTCAGAGGGTGCTGATAATAGTATATTTGCTGGTGGATTTATCGGATCCTTGAATTCTTTTAACATTGAACAAATAAAATTCTCAGATATCACAGTTAAAAACATAGGAAATATTGTAAGTGCTAATAATTTTGAGGATGCTTATGCTTATTCTGGTGGATTTGCAGGAATTTTACAGGAAGGATACTTTGAAAGAATTTCACTTGAGAATATTAATAATATCAGTAGTATAGCAAGCTCAAATAATAGTGATAGCAGAGCTTACTCCGGTGGGTTTGTTGGAAGTAATAATGGAGTTAATAAATCTACTTTTAATATAAACAATATTTCCTTAAAAGGAATAAAAAATATTACAAGTGAGGCTAAAAATGCTTATGCAGGAGGATTTGCAGGGCAATTAACTAATAATTATAGCGGAGATAGTTCTAGTATCAATTCTCTTAAAAATATTTATATTGAAGGAATTGATTATGTAAAAGCAAATGGTAGAGCAGATGCTCAAGCAGGAGGATTTGCAGGGAGTTTAAATTATGTGGATATAGATAATGTAGAGTTAAATAATATTAAAGAAATTAACGCAGAAGCATTTGGCAAAGAAGCTTTTTCGACATCTGCTGGTGGTTTTGTGGGGAGTGCTGAAAGATATTTAAATTTTGAAAATATTGTTTTAAATAATTTTGGAAGTATTGGTGCTAATGGTTCCTATCCGGCTAACAATGATGCAGGTGGATTTATTGGATATATATATAGTGGATTTACAGAAATTCCAAAAATATTTAATAATATTTATTTAAATAATTTTAAAAGTATTAGCGCTAAAAACTCTGCAGGTGGATTTGTTGGATATGATAGAGGAATAAAAGTGAGTAACATTTCTTTAAATGATATTAATTACATCCAAGGATCTTTTTCTGGTGGATTTTCTGGTCACAGTGAAAGTAGTTATGAGAACATAGTTTTAAATAATATTAAACATATCAAAGGAACTTATGCTGGAGGTTTTACAGGATTTGGTACCGGAGGAAAAAATATCTATATATATTTTGATAAAGGAGCTATTATAGAAGGCTTAGAAAGTAGTGGTAAATTTTTTGGCCATTTAAATGAGCAGTTTATTCCGAATACTGAAAACACTTATATTTATTACCATAAAGATGACTTAACTAATGCCAATATAGATCAAAAATACTGGGAGCTTTATAAATGGATTGAACTCCATCCTTATGATGATAATAGTCAAGGTTATATAGATTTTAAAACAGCAGCTTTAGCAGCTTTAAATGGCTTAAAGGAAATAGATTGTGGTGCTAGTAAGAAATGTTTAGTTTTTACAAAAGATTTTGAGATTGAAAAACCATCTAATCCAAATATATCTGAGCCAAACTATCCAAATAATGTTGTAGTATCTAAACCATCACAAAATACAGATTATATCCCTAACACAGAAGATATCATCAATGAAAAGGTTGTTTTAGATGAAAATGATCTTTATAAAGATATTATCATCAATGAAATCATATCCGATTTGAAAAATAAATATTACACCATTGATATAGCTGATTTGAAAGATATTTTAGAAGCCTATAAAAATTTAGATAAAAATAGTGCCGAAGCTAGAACTAAGTTTATTATGGATTATTTCTTTGATAAAAATAATAAAGATAATCCATCAATAGAAATAGCTCAAAAAGAAATTTTTCAAAGCTTAGACTTTTTACTAGCTTATCAAGACAATGGCTTAGACAAAGCTAGTGATGATAAATTTGCAGATAATGAAGCTATACAGGCTAAAGATAATATTTTAACTGAAGTTTCAAATGCTCTTGAGAATAAAACAATTGCAAGTAATTTAGAAAATCTAAGTAATTTAAATGATAAAATCAACTCAGCCAACAATGACTTCAAAGAAGAAAACTATTACAAACAACTCAACGATTTAGCTTCAGCTTATAATAAGTATGTAGAATTAATTAATAAAGGATTAGCAAGTAAAGATGATCAAGCTTTTAAAGATATTAGCAATGAGTTATTTGATTTAATAGGAAAAGTAGGAGATGAAACTGAAGCTATAGAGCGTTTGATTAAAGACTTTGAAGATTTAAAAATATCAGTAAGTGATGAATCTAGCGGACACTTTGTTGTTAAAGGAGAATTATCAGCCATTAAAATACCTTATCCTATTTTAGCTTCTATTAAAGATGATA
>NZ_JAKMRK010000025.1:0-3470 GCF_025772045.1 Campylobacter sp. IFREMER_LSEM_CL1890
TTGCTTCTTGATTACTTAAAGTAGCATCCCCGCTTAAACTCCATTCTATTTTTTCATTAGGCTTACCACCTTTTAAAGTTACTTCAACATGATCAAGTTTTGGATCTTTTAAAGCTTTGTTATTATCACTTTCATAAGCATGAATTTTGTCTTTACTAAAACTAATGCTTGGGGTGTATTGGTGGAGTTTGATTTCTCCACTTACTTCTTGAGTGCTAGCTGCGCTTTGATTATAATTAGCAATGATTTGTAATCTTTTAATATTAAAATCTTTTACTCCTTCAAATACTACCTTACTCTCACCTTTATCATCAGCTGTACTTTCTTTATCGTTACTAATTCTTAAAGTTTTATTGCTTTGTATATCTTTAGCCTTCCATGAAACTTTTGTTTTTGGCATTAAACCTTTAAGTTTTACTTCAAAGTCGCTTTTATAATCAATCATTCCTTTTTCAAAGTCTTGATGAGTCACAGGGTCTTTTCCAGTAGGAAGCTCCATAGTGGCTGTATAATTTTTAATCTCTAAATCTTTACTTCTTTCTTTTACTAATTCATCACTCATATTTTTAGCAATGATTTTTACTTTTTCATTTCCACTAAGTCCTATGATTTCTACATTACTCTCACCTTTATCATCAGCTATTAAATTAAGCTCCTTAGTAGTTTTATCTTTATCAACAAATAAAGCATTATCTCCTTGTATACTCCATTTAACTTTTGTAGAATTAGCTTTTAAGTTTTTATAACTTGCATGAGCTTTTTCTTTATTACCTATAATAGTTTTATCTAAGATAATATCATTATCTCCATAAATTGCTATTTGAACAAAGGCTTTTAAAGTAATTCCTAATACATTAGCAATGATTGTTGCTTTTTCTTTATCTTTCATGTTTACATCAGGTTTATAGATGATATTTGAATTTCCATCTTTATCAGTTTTATCTGAATTTGGAGTTTTTTCTAAGCTTCCTTTACCAATTAATTTCCAATTTATGTCTAAATCACTTGCTAAATCACTTCCTGCAAATGTGATTAGAGATTTTTCATGTCTTTGTATATTAGAGGGTTTGGCAAATATCCTAAAGTCTTCTTTTGGAGCTATGATAGTAATAGGGAAACTTTCTTGAGCATTCCCTGCTTTAGCAATTAAATTGGTTTGGCGTACTCCATAAGAGTGGATTATTTTTACAAAAACTTTTCCATTACTATCAGTAATATAATGATTTCCATCTTTTAAGATTACACTTTTTTGTTCAGGAGTTACACTCATAGCAACATTTTTAACTGCTTGATTAAAGCCATCTTTAAGCATAATACAATGAGTATTACCTCCCAAATTTCCGCAATAAGAAATATGATAAGTATTGTTAATAGCTTTATATTCAAGCACCATAGAATAATCTCTATCTATAAAATGAGTTCTAGAGCCTTCAATGGTATTATTTATACCTGCAAATTTAGGGTCAAAAGCATGTTTGAAGGCATCTTTATCTAAAGGTATGTTAAAATTCATAGCTATATTTGTGCCTTGTTTATCACTTTCATTACTTCTTTTATGGCTTAGCGAAAAAGTTAATGCAGGACAAGGTGAATAAGTAATACCTCCTTCATACACTAAAGGATTTTTTTCTAAATCTTCATAGCAGTTTACATTGCCAAATGGAGCTACTTTTTCTCCATACCATTTACTCATATTAGCAAAAACAGCTACATTACTCATAGAAGGAAAAGCATATTTAATACCCATGTCCCAGCCATTAGCAGGGCGTTCTAAGAAAGTTAGATCATTATTTGCATTTTTAAAATCATAACTACTAATCCAATCACTTAATCTTTGATAAATATTAGCATGGAAAGCTAGTGTATCAATCATACTTTCAAAGCCCAAAGATATTCTTTTATGCTCTCTACTAAAATCATGATCATAAACTAAATTTAATCCTAGCATGATATTTCCTGAATTATCTAATGCTAGTGCATTAGGATAATATCTTATACCACCGCCAAAATGACCTATGATTCTATTATTATCATATCCACCTATACCGCTTTGTAGAAAATAAGATATTTTTGGATTATCTTCACTCATAATAGGTAAAAGAACTTTAGCATTACCACTTAAACCACCCCTATCATTATAGTTTAAATTAAACTCACTATTAATGGAGTGATTAAGAGCATGTAAATATTCTTGGATTAAAGTATTAGCTTGTAAGCTTAAATAATTGCTTGCTAAATCTCTTATAAGCTCATCTCTTTCTTTACTATCTTTGGCATTATATACATTACCTATAGTTTGAATAACATTAACAACCTTACTAGATAATTCTTCATCTTCTTTACTAAGATTAGAATCTTTCTTTGGTTTTTCTTCTAATAGCTTTTTGACTCTTGAGTCAATGTTATTATGTTCTTTAAGTATTTGCTTTTGATCATGGTTTACATGATTAAGTGCAAGAGTTTGATTGTTATCTATAATGATTTTATCTTGATTTTTTAAAATCATTATTTGAGAAAAAAGAAAAGTGTGAATGAGTAAAACAAATAAAAGCGTTTTTTTCATATCCCCCCCCCCGAATCCTTTGCATAAAATTTTTTATTTGTGATGAGAATATGATAACACAAAAAATACAAAAGTGATAAAAAAGTTATAAAAATATTGAAAAATAGCCAAAAAATTAATAAATATAATAATTATTTATAAATTATAATCAAAATTACTTTTATTTTTTATTAAAAAAATGCAAATAGATTTATTATTATTTAAATATATATGAAAAAAACTTATCATTTACTTTTTAAAAATAATGAAAAATAAGCTTTTTGAATTTTTATATTTATATTTTATTATCCTATTTAACATTTTTAAAAGTATTAGTATTTAGTATTTTAGATAACAGTGTAAGGTGTATTTATCATATTTGGTATATAAAGTATAAATACTAAGCTTATATATAGTAATAAATAAAGGGTATAAATATCTTATTATACTCTTTAGATAACTACAATATAGAGTTTTTGTATAAATTTGATAATAGTTGTTATAATCTTAAAATTACTTATTAAAAAAATATATTTAATTATAGTTTGTATGTTTTTATAAATTAGATAATAGGTAAAAGAATGTATACAATGTTTAATGAAAAATGAAAGGTGATTAAATAAAGTTAGATATATAAAGATATTTATAGTTTTGTATATTATTTTTATAAATTAAAACAAACATATTTCACAATTAAGCAAGATTAGCACAACCAAGAATTATTTAGAAACAAAATTTTTTTGAGAAATATAAAAAAATGTCTTTAAGTAAAAAAGAATTTGCTAAAGTATTAGGCGTTTCTTCAGGAACTATTGATAATCTAAGAAGAAAAAATACAATCTATGGAAGTATCTTGCTATGTATTATTTTCCATTGAAGAAATAGCTAAAGTTGTATCAGGGGTTAAATCTTTAAAATGAGATTTAAC
>NZ_JAKMRK010000026.1:0-2788 GCF_025772045.1 Campylobacter sp. IFREMER_LSEM_CL1890
AAAGGATTTACATGTTAAGATTTTTATCCAAAAATCACCTCACGGGGGGGGGGATACGATAATTTTCGTTTTAACTCAAACACTTTAAACCCTTTAAAAAACTATAAAAACTTTAATCTATTAAAACTTTCCCTACTCACTATACTTTCACTAAACTCTTTAGAAGCTGCCACCCAGGCAAATTATGATAAAGCTTCTAATACTTATGTAATTAAAAAACACCATTATAATAATAATGATGTTTATGATTATAATCTTGACACATATAAACTCTTAAGTGGTAAAAACTTCTATGGTCAAATGGCTAGCAATAAAAACCTTTCAAATATTACTTTAATCTATGATAATCCTAAAAACAAAGCTCATGAAAAAATGAATGATTTATATTTTAAACAAGACATACTCACTCCAAGTATCAAAGAAGATATTTTTGTAGTTAATGGTTTTCATAGTTCTAACTCAGCTAATACTACTCTAAATCAAATCAGCTATATACCTTTTTTAGTTTCAGCCTATACCTTTAATGCAAAAGCAAATAATAATACTCTAGTATTAAAAGCAGGGGAATTATCTTCAGTATATTATTTAAAACCTACCGATAAAGAAGTAATTAATCCTAAAGCTAGTGGCTTAGATAATAAATATAATTTTTTAATCACTCCAGCCATAGCAAGAAAAGGTGAAGCAAGCAATAACACTTTAAATTTCTTAAAAGATGCCTATGTAAATATGGGTGTTGAAAACACCTATACCTTACCTTTAAATGGTGCTCCTTATATCTTAGGTGCTTTTGGGGTTGATGCTAATACTAATAATAATACTGTGATATTAAATAAGGGAGTAAAGATAGACTTTCATACTACTCCTTATAAACAAAGCACTTTAGGGGATAATATTTTTGATGAGAGAATGACTCATGTAGTAGGAGCTTATACTTATAATGCTAATGCTAAAAATAATAAGGTTATTATAGATGGAGCTTCTTTATTAGTCCATGGTCCAAGTGGAGCTTATTCAACATCAGCTGCTACTCACTTAGGTGGAGCTTTTGTAGATGTAAATAACAATCAAAGCTATGAAGTAAGCAATAATAGTGTAATTATTAATGATTTAAAACTAGATTTAAGAGTGGATACTAAAAATACTCCATTAGCATACAATGCTATTTTAGTAGGAGCAGTTTATGGGGGTAAAATCATACAAGGTAATGCTTATAAAAACACCATAGATATAAAAGACTTACAAACCTTATTAGCATTAAATACTAATGTAGAAGTAAAAGCACTCTTAGACTTTTATGCAGGTATAACTAATAATGGTATAGCTAATGATAATAATATTAATATTACTCTTAAAAAGCCATTTGAAATCAATTCTAATTTTACAGGTAAAAATGAGTTTAATCTTTATGGTGGGGTAGCTACTAAAGGAGCTAGTAGAAATAGTATAAATATCAATGGAGACTTAACCAAAGGACTTACCACTGAAAATCATCAAGATAAAATTCAAATCACAGCAGCACAAACTCTAAGTTCTAAAGCAAATAATAATAGTATTGTTATTAAAAACTCAAACATAGCTATGCCTTTATACTTATATGGAGTTAGTAAAGCAAGTATAGATAATAAAGATTATTATGCTAGTAGTGCTAATGCTAATAGTATAGTTTTAGATAATGTAAAATCAGGTAGAAACCTCACTGCTATTATAGAAGCTGATAATTTAGAAAAAAACACTATAAAATATAATATGGTGCAATCTTTATCCAATGCTTCTAATATAGATAAAGGTTCTAAAATCATTTTAAGAGCTAATGAAAATGCTAATGATAATACTTTAAATATTAAAGATTATTCAAGTGCAGCTAGTTCTAATGTATATATTATTAATGCAAAAAATGAAAGTGCTAATAATACTTTTATCTTTGATAATTTAGCCCTAGGTACAGCTTCTGATAAAAGAGAAGGGGAAATAATAATTAGTGCAGGTATAGCTAAGAATACTCATGATAATTATACTCATATAAATAATTTAAATATAGATGAGTATAAAAACAACAAAGCTATATTTATAAGCGCTTCTGGAATATATAGTGAAAATGATAAAAGCTATAATAATACTTTATACTTAAGTGGTAATACTAATATTTTTAACAATACCAATATAGAAGTATTAGCAGGAAGCTTTTTACAAACTAAAAAAGATAATAACTTTGTATCAAAAGTTCTAACACATAAAAATGGTACTAATAATCATTTAATATTAAATACAAATATAAAAGCAAATACTATTAATAACTTTGATCATTATAGCTTTATCTTAAAAGATGATACTAAAGCTTATTTAAATGCTAAAGAAGTGATTAATCTTTCTAAAGATAGTTCTATTAATGTATATACAAACAATAATGTAAAAAATAAAAGCATTATTTTAATGCAAAGTGAAAAAGGCTTTGTAGATGCAAATAATAAACACTTAAATCAAAAAGACTTACAAAGCTTATTAGAAACTATCACTAAAAACAATCAAAGCTTACATAAAAACATCAAAGCAAAAGTTCAAAAAGCTAAATACACTCTAAGTGTAAGTAAAGATGCAAAAAGCATAGTAGTGAATTTAAATTAAAACAATGCACCAAAAGGATTAATTATGAAAACACATAAACTATCAAATCACATCATACTCTCAGGCATAACAGTATCAATGTTATTATCACCTATGGTGGCAGCAGATAAACCACTTAATCCAAATCACTTACCTAGTGGTGGTAAATTTACTCATGGGACTA
>NZ_JAKMRK010000027.1:0-2617 GCF_025772045.1 Campylobacter sp. IFREMER_LSEM_CL1890
GCTAAAAACATTACTTTACAAGGTAATAAAGTAATGTTAAGTGCTGATACTAATTGGGACAAAGAACACAATGGCATTAAATTTGGAAAAGTCAATGCTGAAAATATAAACTTACAAGGCAATGAAGTTTATGTTAATGTTGCTGGTGTAAATGCTGACAAAATACAATCAATAAATGTTGATGCTAAAACAAAAGGTTCTATGTATTTAAACGCTAGTGGATATTATTACAACCCTAGTTCTTTTGAAGTGTTTAATAAAATAAGCAAAAAAAATGGTAATTTTAAGGTAGATGAATATGTAGGTATAGGTTCTGTGCAAGATTGGTGGTATTTTGCTAAAGGATGGAATGAAAACAAAGAAGGTTTTAGAGATACAGCTAGTGAGTATAGATTAACCGCTAATATCGATTTTAAAAAGCAAAACTACGCTAATTATTGGTTTGACTTAAATGGTGATGGTAAAAAAGATGCTAATGAATTTACTAGTATGATAGTTGGCTATGATAATAAAAATTATTTTAATAAAATTTTTGATGGTCAAGGTTTTACGCTTAAGAATATTAATATAGATACGACAAGCTTAGAAAATAAACTAGAATATTTAGGAATTTTTGGCGTATTAAGAGCCGCTACTTTAAAAAATCTTAATGTTGATTATAATCAAGGAAGTATCATAGGTTCAAACGATGGCATTATTTATGCAGGTGGTATAGCTGGTATGATTATGGATGGTAGTGATGTAAGTAATATCATACTAAAAGGTATTAAAGAAATAAAAGCAGAATCAAAAAATCATATTAGCTATGTTGGCGGTTTTGCAGGCATTATTGCAGATTGGGGTGGAGATTTAGATGATTGGGATGGCGTGAATTGCTATGATGATATTTGGTGCTATATGAAAGGAAGCTCATTTAACAACATAGCTCTGATGGATATAGGAAAGATTTACGGTAAAGGTGATTTTGCCTATGTAGGTGGCTTTACTGGGGGTTTATGGTCTGGAGTATATAATTATAGCAACATAGGACATAAATTTGATAATATTGTTTTGCATAATATTGATAATATCATGGCAGAAACAGATACTGAAAGAGCAAGGGTTGGTGGTTTTGTAGGATATCTTTTTAACTCAACTCAAGGGGATTTTAGTGGAGATAGAATTAATGAATTTAATCATATAGTATTAAATAATATTGATTTAATTCAAGCTAAAAATAATGGAACTTTCGACCATCCTACATTACCATGGTTGGTTCGTGATGATAGTAGTGCAGCTGGATTTGTAGCATACTCTAGTGGTCAAAATTATTATTCTAATATAGTTTTAAATAACATTAAAGCTATTTATAGTAAAAGTGTTAATAAAGCAGAAAATAGCTATGCGTCAGGCTTTATGGCATATTCTGCTGGTATAGGGCAAATTTTTTCTAATATAGTTTTAAACAATATAGGTTCTATTGTAGCAGATGGAACAGGTTATATGGATGGTAATACAAGAGCTGCTGGATTTGTTGCTGTAGATGATGATAGAGATCAGTTTAAAAATATTTATATATTCTTTAGTCCTAGTGCAAAAATCGAAGCAAACGGTGGTGGAACAAATGAGTATGCTGGACTTTTCCATGCTGTTTCTAAAACAGACTCTAAACATGAAAATATTTTTATATATCATCCAAATATAACAGAAAAAGGCACTATTGCGGATACTACAAATGGATTTAAAAAGATTTCATACAACAGCAGTGATCATGATAACAAATACACCGAATTTAAAAATCAAATTAATAAAGATCTAAAAGATTATGGCTTGTATGAAAAGGATGGCTATTTTAGTTTCAATACTGATTTTGAAGTAAAACCAAGTGAAGATATCTTTAGACCTGATGTAGAAAAGATTAAAAACGAAACAGCCACTTTAGATCAAGGTGATTTAATTAGTGATGATATATGGGATTATATTATAAATGATATTGATAAGGTTCATTATAATATAGATATTAGATTATTAGCTAAATTACTAAGTGAGTATAGCGATATATCAAATAAAACAGAAGATGAGCAGGTTAAATTTATAACTACATATTTAGATGTAAAAGAAAATGATGCTAGAGCATTATTACAAAGCTTGAGCTTTTTAAATGCATATAAAGATCATGATATAAACAAAGCTAAATTTACTGATGAAACAGTAAAAGATAGTTTTGAAAAATCTTTCATAAATGCTGGCGCTAAATTTACAAACTTTAATAACAAAAAAAACAAACTATATAATGAGCTTAAAGTTCTTAATGAAAATATAGTATCAAAAGGTTTTAATATTGAGCACTTGCTTGATGAAAATCAAGAAGAATTAGCCAAATTTATAAAAGCTTATAATGATTATGTAGTTTTAATAGAAAAAGGCTTGGCAAATGAAAATGACCCTTTATTTGTAAGTATTAAAAGCACCATTATAAAGCTTAATACTGAAGCTAAAAATCTTTATGCACAATTGCTCGACTATAAAGATCAACTTCAAGATTTTAAAGATAACAATGAATTTGAAAAAGTTATCATAGCTGGAGACTTTAAAACTATTCCTTTATTAATAACTCCTGATGTTAATAAACCTATTG
>NZ_JAKMRK010000028.1:0-2473 GCF_025772045.1 Campylobacter sp. IFREMER_LSEM_CL1890
ACCATTAAATACAGCTGTTTCACTAGCTTTTTCACTTCATAAAACATAAGACGAGGTAAAAACGATCTCAACAAAACCTAGGCCTTGTATTTTACTCCTTTTTTTATGTCAGGATAGCTCAGCTGGCTAGAGAGCTGGTCTCATAAGCCGGAGGTCGGGAGTTCAAGTCTCTCTCTTGACACCACTTAAAATATCTTTTTAATGTTATATTTATTTTTTATATTTTGTAAATTAGCTTTCAAGAATGCTTATAAGTATAGTTTTTTGATTATATTTAATTTATTGTAATGCCCTTATTTTACAAGGACATTAAAAATTTAGTGACCCAGGATATGGATTGGGTCTGTGTAGCCGTGCACTAGAGTTTCTTTTCTAGATTTATCATATTGATAGTGCAAAGTAAAAGTAGCTCCTTTTGCTTCGTCAAATAGAATACCATTAAAATAAAAAGTTGCATTTCCGTTTTCATCTACTTTTGCCATTTGAGATTCAGGATTTGCAGTTCTTGACACAAGAAATATAGTACCTTTTGGCTGACAATATTTAAATTGTAAAATAAATGGCATTGCTTCCATAACACTTTTGTCTTGCCCTCTTGAGTTTGGATATATTATTACAGGTACAAATTCGTATAATAATTCATGACTAGCAGTGTGCCCATTGTAATCTACAAATTTGACTTTCGCATTATCATAAAAAGGTTTTTTAGATTTTATGGTAATAGCTGCAACACCTTGTTCATTAAAGACATCATCTTTTTTTACTATATCAGCATTACTAACTTCCCATCTTATTTTAGTATTTGATTTTCCTCCATTAACAAGCAGTGTAGCTTGTATATCATCTCTACCTAAAATTCTATCAGGTGTTGTTTTCAAAAATCCTGGAATATATTGATAGAGATTAACATATCCTGTAACAGTGTCTTTTAATAAAAAAGATCTACTATATTCAAAAGTAAATTTTACCATTTTAGCTTCGTATTGACTAACCCCGTTAAATTCTAAAGTAGCTTCTCCGTGTTCATTAGCTTCGTAAACTTCTTTTTTTGAACTCGTATATTGCGCGTCCAATATCTTTATTTTAGAATTAGGCATTAAATTACTTACTTTTATTTTAAAATCACTATTATAATCAATTGTTTGTTCGCGATCTTTGAAGCTTGGATAAGTTATTTTTGGAGTATATATGGTTCCTTCTTTATAGGTAAGTGGCCTATAAAATTCTTGATTAAAAACAATAGCTTTAACTGTAGGATTGATTGCATATGGATATTTAGAAGTTATAGTTGCTTTAGCCTTACCTTCTTCGTTAAATATATCATCTGTTTTGCTTAAAATACCATCTCCATTTAAACTCCACTTCACTTTTTCATTGGGTTTGCCATTTATTAAAGTTACTTCAACACTACTATTTGGCTCTGCTGTAATAGTGTTTGGTCCATCATCATATCCTATATCGTAGTTATAGACATTAATTTGGTCTGTTTGAGTCCATGTTTTCTCCCCTTCTTTTCTAATATAAAAAAACTTAACGAAAAAACCAACAACACGTTTGTTGTAAATACCCTCAAATTCTAAAGTAGCTTCGCCTTTATCATTAACATTAAAGCTATCTTTTTTTATTCTTACGCTGTTTGGTTCACTTGTGCTAATTGTATCGATTATAGAATTAGGCATAAGACCACTTATTTTGATATTAAAATCATTTCCAAAATCCACAGTTTTTTCCTTACCTTTAAAACTTGGATAAATTATTTCAGGAGTATAAATATGGCGTTTATCAAAAGCAATGCTTTTGCTTAAATTCTGACCCATGCTGTTAATGTTGATTACTATATTTTTTTGATTTGGAAATTCTGTATTCACAATTGCACTTGCACGACCAGTTCTGTCAAATTCTTCATCACATTGAAATAAAATACCATCTCCATCTATATTCCATATTATTTTAGAGTTTGGTCTGCCACCATATATTGGTATTACAATCCTACATGGAGCTTCAACAACATCTGGAACAACCCCAAAAAATATAGTATATTTGTAAAGCTGAATAGGTTCTAAATAAGCTATTGTTTTTTGTTGATCCCCTTTTATTTTAGTATAACTAAACTTAATAGTAAGTTCTTTAACACTATAATCACTAATACCACTAAATTCCAAAGTAGCTTCACCCTTATCATCAACATTAAAGCTTTCTTTTTTAGCTTTTACTCCTTTGCTTCCACTGATATTATCAATGGTTGAATTTGGTAATAAACCGCTTATTTTTAATACATAATCACTTTCATAGTCTATGGTTTTTTCGTGACTTTTGAAGCTTGGATAAGTTACTTTAGGAGTATATTCTTTAATCTCATAAGGCAATTCTTTTTTAAGATCTTTAGCCATAGTTTTAACTTCTAAATTTGGATTAACTTTAAATGGAGCCTTAGAAGTAATAACTGCCTTAGCTTCACCACTAGCATTAAATG
>NZ_JAKMRK010000029.1:0-2401 GCF_025772045.1 Campylobacter sp. IFREMER_LSEM_CL1890
TATCAATTGGTGGTTCTATTGGTGTAGGTGGTACTACAATTGGTGGTTCTACTGGGTCAATAGGTTTATTATCAATTGGTGGTTCTATTGGTGTAGGTGGTACTACAATTGGTGGTTCTATTGGTGTAGGTGGGATTATAGGCTTAGGTGGATCTATTTCATTTAGATCTAAATTTGTATTTAGTATTACATTAGCAAAAGCACCTTTAATTTCAAAATGCCCTTGAGATTGTTTTAGAGCTTCTTCTTTCCATTTAATCAATTGCTCTTGATTTTTATTAATCTTATCTGCCAAATTCTTACTAGCATTAATCAACATATTCATATCTTTTTTCAAATCATCAAGATATTCATCATTTTTATTTGCCAAACCCTGGTTAATTAAATCCACATAATCATTATATTCTGCAATTTTATCATTAAGTTGTCCTTGATAAATAATCAATCTTTCGATAAAATTTTCTGTTTCTTGGATTAAAGGTTTTAAAGATCCACTAATAAATTTATTAAGAGAGATTTTACTTTCATCAATTAGTTTTAAAATATCTTGATATTTATTATATATATTTTTATATTCCACATCAATATTCTCTAATATCTCGCTTATTTTTTCTTGAGCATATAATGATTTTAAAAAATCCAAACTTTGGCGTATGCTATCAGTTATTCCATAAATTATATCAGGGTTTTTTATATGAATTGAGTATTTACCATTAGATATAACATCAAGCATATCTTGCAAATCTTTAATACTAACCACATCATCTTTTTCCAATACAACATCCTCTGAAGGTTTTTCTATATCTATATTTATATCAGGTTTTTGTGCAAAGATTAAATTTCCATCTTCTTCGCGTAGTCCTTCTAATTTACCTAGTACTGCTTCTTTAAAATTTATATAACCATTTTCATCTGTATAGGTATAAATTTTCATTTTATCTGGTATTTCTTCTGCATTTGTCAATTCCCCTTCCTTATGATAAATATTAATATTATTTAAACCCGATGAGCTGTTTACAAATTTATATAAATAATTATTACTAATCAATTTTGAATCAGGCTGAAAATACATATAGATATTTGATAAAAGTCTGCTTTGGAAACCAAATAAAGTTCCAAAACCACTAGCAGCATGATTTCCTATAATATCCCCAAAAATATTTAAAGATATATTAGAATAATTTCCTTTAAGAATATACCCTGCAAATCCACCAGCATAACCTTTATAGTATTCTCCTATACCAGCATTACCATAAATATTTCCCACATTATTTAAAGATATATTAGAAAAATCCCCATAATTTATTTCACCTGCAAAACCTCCAGAATAGGTAGTAACTCCTTGGATTCCTATATTTTTTACATTATTTAGTGATATGTTTTGTATTTTTATAGTTGCATCTTTATATTGATTGTATTCATTGTTGATATATCCCACAAAACCACCAGCTCTATCTCCTTTGATATTTTCTATATTATTTAATGTTATATCATTAAATGTGCCATTAACTATATATCCGGTAAATCCACCAGCATATCTACTATTTTCTTTTCCTATATTTTTAATATTGTTTAATTCTATCTTTGAGAATACTGGATTTCTTGGATAAGATTGTTTATCTTTCCTGATAATACCCACAAATCCACCAACATGGTTAGCACTTATACCTTCTATTCTATTTAAAGATATATTACTAAATTCCGCATTGTTTATAACTTCCCCTGCAAATCCACCGGCATAAGCCGCAGAAGTTTTAATCCCTCCTAAATTATAATCTATTTTGATGTTTTTTATTCTTGCATCATGCCCTACTCGTCCAAATACACCAACATAATCTATTTTATCCTTTAAGATAGTTGTATCTATATTAATATTATTTAAAGCAAATCCTTGTCCATCAAAATTTTTAGCAAATACAATATCATATCCGATAATCATATTTGCACATCCATGTCCTGATATACAATAATTTGCATAGTTTTTATTTTCAAAATAAATATCATTTACCAATCTATAATCATTATTAAACCGAGCCACTGTTTTAGATTCGTTCCACATTTTCGAAAAATAAAACCAATCTAAATCAGATCCTATACCAATATATTTTTGAAAATCATCTGTAACCAATTTTTTATTGCCTAAATTTTCTATATTATTGTATTCTTGCGTTTTAAATTTATATATAGCATCTGTTATTTTAGAATCATAATAAGCAGATGTTGCTAACTCTCGTAATTCTCCTTTTTCATATGCACTAGCTACAATTCGATATGCCTTTATATTATCTAATAATATATCTATTTCATTACCAACCAAATTAACCATATTACCATTTGAATAAAGTGGTACGATACTACCTTCAACCTTAACTTTATTTCCTATAAGTAATATGTTATCGGA